>JAUWEC010000175.1 GCA_030608465.1 Chloroflexota bacterium | reverse complement strand
CATCATGTCCCTTTAGACATGTTCCAAATATTCTAGCTAAATCACTTGTTTCAGACGAAAAATTTCCAATTCCAGGAAAATCATTTATCACTGATGTCGTTATTGCCAAGGAACATACTGAGAATTTTATAGGCAAAAATTTATTGATCTGTCCCCAAATCCAGGAATTCCAGATGTTATCTTTATACTCCTTACTCGGTACCTCTAAGATATCAATTTCATCAATTGAAATCGACCTGTCCAGAATTGACAATCGACCAATCTGAACAACATCTTCATTATTTGGCGTCTTAATCAGTATCGTATCAATATTATCCTTTTCAAGCTCAAGTTGATTTTCGGCAGCAACAAGTAGAAAATCTGAAATAGCTTTGTATTGACCTTTAGAGATTAATTCTCTAATTTTTGTCAGGATATAATCGGGTAGATCAGCAATCACTCTCATATATATTACTCCTATATTGTTATTAGTATACCACTATGATATGTATTCGTCAAGATATATTAATGATGTTGGGATATAATGCATTATTAGGGGTAGAATTGACCTTTTTAATTATTTATGGGGGTATACTTCAGCTAATTGACAATATTGACATCGTAATCGAGATTTAATTTAAGGTATACCTTTTGTTTTGTTGATTTACGCTAAAATATAAGAATGAGGGAGAAAGATCGGGAATGATATCTTGAGAATCAATGTCATCGGAACCAGTGGAAGCGGCAAAACCACCTTCGGTAAAAAATTAGCTGAAACCCTTAACCTGCCATTTGTGGAATTGGATGCCATTTTCTGGGGTCCAGATTGGAGTTTCCCCGACGACGAGGTATTTTTCCGGAAATTGGCTTCCGCCCTGGAAGGAGAAAACTGGGTCCTGGATGGCAACTATACCAGAACTATTTCGCTAAAATGGGATAATATTGATACTGTAATTTGGCTGGATTTTAGCTTTACACGTATTTTATATCAAGCAGTTACCCGGGCAGTTACCCGGATATTTACCAGGGAAGAGCTCTGGGACGATACAGGAAACAGGGAAATACTTAGAAAGCTGGCCAGCCGGGATTCAATAATACTCTGGACCATAAAAACTTTTCAGCGCAACAGAATAAAATTTTCCGGGTACATAGAATCGGACAAATATAATAAAATCCAATTCATCCGGCTCAAATCTCCCGGGCAGGCAATAAACTTGCTTATAAAAGCTTCCGGGAACCAGGACTGGATCTTCGATTGGATCAACTAACTTCCTCAGACTATTAGTCAACAACCAGGAACAGTGATATGGATAAACACTTCCAAAAATTCAGGGACGGAATCATTGGCATCAACACCGAACTGCTCTCACCTGATAGAAAAACCAGGCGATTGATCTATGCCGATTGGGTGGCAAGCGGTCGCAATTATTCACCCATCGAAACCAGGATACGGGAAGAAATCATGCCCCTGGTAGCCAATACCCATACTGAGACCAGCACCACAGGTATGGCGATGACCCATGCATACCATGCCGCCCAGGGCATCATCAAAGACCATGTTAACGCAAATTCCGACGACCTGATTATTACCAGGGGATCAGGTATGACAGGTCTGATAAATAAATTCCAGCGCATGCTGGGCTTTAAGGCAAATGAAAGTTTAGACCGGGTACTCCCGGAGAGCGAATGTCCTGTAGTATTCCTTACCCATATGGAGCATCATTCGAACCACACCAGTTGGTTGGAAACGGTCGCTACAGTTGAAATCATTCAACCTACTGCTGACGGACTGGTTGACCTAAATTCCCTCAAAGATCTGCTACAGAAATATAAGGACCGCCCGTTAAAAATAGCTTCCGTCACTGCCTGTTCAAACGTTACAGGTATTACAACCCCTTACCATCAAATCGCACAGATAATGCACAAAGCCGGGGGATACTGTTTTGTCGATTTTGCATGTAATGCCCCCTACTCCAGGATTGACATGCATCCAGATATGAAAGGTGCTGATCTGGATGCGATTTTTTTCTCACCCCATAAATTTTTAGGAGGTCCCGGATCAACAGGTGTCCTGATATTTAGTCGGGATCTCTACCAGCGGGAGATCCCTGATAACCCGGGCGGTGGCACGGTAGACTGGACCAATCCCTGGGGGGAACATAAATATATTGATGATATTGAAGCCAGGGAAGATGGCGGCACTCCTGCATTCCTGCAAACAATCAAGGCGGCCATGTGTATCACACTGAAAAATGAGATGGGAATTTCGAATATTTTAACCCGTGAGGAATATCTGCTTGACCTGCTCTGGGAGAAAATGATCACAATTCCTAACCTGCATATACTCGCCCCCCAACATAAAGATCGCCTCGCTGTAATCTCCTTTTATATTGATAATTTACATTTCAACCTGGGCGTGAAATTACTCAATGACAAATTTGGCATTCAAGTCCGGGGGGGATGTTCCTGCGCCGGTACCTATGGCCATTACCTGCTGAATATCGATCAGAGTCAATCCAAGTTGATCTCCGCTCTCATCGACAAGGGAGATTTATCCGGAAAACCGGGGTGGATCCGGGTCTCACTGCATCCAACCATGACTGACGAAGAAGTAAAATATATCGGGCAGAGCATCGCTGAATTGGCAGAAAACTATGAAAAATGGCGGGAGGAGTATTTATTTGATCCTGCCTGTCTTGACCTGGAACCAAAGGATTTTAATCCTGATCTGGAAATTAAAGAAAAAATAAACCTGACACTTACAGATAACTTCCTCCCCTAAATACCGGGAAGATGGGTGAAGTTGAGAATCCAATCTCTTTAATCTATAATTAGATCTATAAAAAAACACTTTAATAGTTTTCAGGAGGTGAAAAAGTGTTTGGGTTGGATAAGCTGGATACCCTGTTTGTCATCTGGGCTTTTTTTCTACAAACTGTCTTCATTGTACATTTTGCCATTCGAAAACGTTTTTTTGAATCCTACACTCAAAAATTCGGCTGGATCGTTTACGCACTGTGTATCCCAGCCGCGGTAATCAGTATCATCCTGCTGCTGGGCGGGAAATCCTGGTCGTTCTGGTTGGGTGGATTCCTTTTCCTGATTTATGCTGCTTTTGGCTACTGGATTGATTATGTTAAGGGGATTCATTGGCGAAATCCGCTGCGTATGGACATCATGTTCCCCTATGTGACTCTCTATTTGAGCACAATCATGTTTTACTGGTGGCCTTTAGCCTTGCTTTACCGACCGCTGTGGTTTGTTTTTGGGGGTTTGTTTGTGATTGGTACCATACTCAATATCACCTCGCATTAATTGCTAATCCTCGTCTATAATGAGGGAGAGAGCATAACTTCTCTCAATTGATAAGATATATATGGAGTAGCAGTTTCAGGTCTACTGACCGCAAATCAGCTGTCCTGCAGCAGTCACTGATACCGCTGATTTGCACTCTTGGGGGAGGAGGAGATTCGCATGATCAGCAAGGGAAAGGTTAACAGTTCTGGATATCTGATAATACTCGGATTGATAATAATTTTTGGTCTCAGTGCCTGCAGCAATCCAGCGCCTCAAGCGACCCCAACACCCACACTGGGTTTTGATCTTGGCTCCGATGGGACAGAGATACCTGATATTGCCTGCCCTGATGAAAAAACACTCTTCACCTTATGGTTCAGCCACCTCGCTGTGCTTGATATCGATATGGGTGATGGAGAGACTTTTTATCTGAAATTTGAGAATATTCCACCATCATTCTTTGATCTCTGGATAGACGCCGATGGCACGGTTACCAACGAAGGCATTTTCAATGAAACGCCAATCGGCTACTATGGGGAAGCTAATCATCCTGGCGATGATGACTGTCCGGTGCAAATCTTTGAAGGCGACTGGCAGATGAAAGCTGAAATCAACGGTATTTGTGTAAACGATACCGTCACGCTTCATATCAAGGAAGAATTTCTCGATTCGGATCTACACAGTTCCTGCGGGGATGCAATTGGTCCGGGTCCAGGTCTTTATTCAGGACCTGAGCTGGACTTAACCTTTGATCTTAATTCGGATTTTCCTGCGGATGGTATCACAATTCCGGAAGGCGGACAATTCCATGCCAGTTATGATTACGCGCTATATCCAGCAGGATATGAGCTGCCCGTTGTGCCGCTTACAGAGGAGTAGAAAGTCGGATAAAAATCAAGGTTTCCGAAGGACCAATATATCATAATCACCTCAATTGGGCTCGAGATAATACCTATCTACATGCCCGGACCAATCTAATCCTGGAGAGTTAAAATTGTGTTATCTGAAATCCATTTCCTGCTGACTTACCGCTGCAATTTCGAATGCGACCACTGCTTCTTATACTGCAGCCCAAGCACACCTGGCACTTTCACAATCCAACAAGTGGATGATGTGCTTAAGCAAGCCCTCAAAATTGGCACGATCGAAATGGTATATTTTGAGGGAGGAGAGCCGCAGCTTTATTATCCCTTACTGCTAGAAAGTGTGCGCCGTGCAAAACAGAAAGGATTTGAAGTTGGGATTGTTACTAATGCCTATGGAGCGATCAGCGAGGAGGATGCAAACCTGTGGCTGGGACCCCTGGCTGAGGCAGGATTATCTGTCCTCTCTGTCAGCAATGATGCTTTTCATTACGGCGAAGAAAAGGAAAATCCTGCCGAAATCGCAAGAAAAGTTGGTTTAAAACTTCACCTCGATGCCTTCCCGATTTGTATTGATCCTCCGGAGATCCTTGAAGGGACATCTCCGGAAGATGGAAAAGGGCAGACAGTGATTGGCGGGGGTGCCAAATTCAGAGGGCGTGCGGCCGATAAATTGACCGATGGTCTTCCCACCCGACCCTGGCAGGAATTGCGAGAGTGTCTGGATGAGGATCTACTCACACCCTCCCGGGTTCATGTGGATTGTTATGGAAATATCCATATCTGCCAGGGAATCAGCATAGGAAACTTCTGGGAGAAACCCCTATCGGAAATCATCACCGAGTATCATCCGGATCATCATCCCATCTGCGGTCCTTTACACAGGGGAGGACCCGCAGAACTGGTGAAAACGCTTAAGATCAAACCCAGGGAAGAGTATGTTTCTGAATGCCATTTATGTTTTTTGTCCCGCAGGGAAGTCATCGACAAATATCCAGAGTACCTCTCACCCAAACAGATCTACGGTATAGAATAAGCGGAAAGGATTCAGTCTCTGCCTGGGAAGACAGTTTGTCGGAACAAAAGTAAAACTCTCAGAATCCCCCTCTGAAAGTTAATCTCCAGCTGTGTTCCGTACTACCCTCAACTCTTAAAAAAGCTATAATACTCCCAATAAGAAGGTAAGGAGGAACTATGAATCAGATTTTCTGGGGTTTATCAGGTCAGCAATGGATTGAAATCGGGATTTCTATTCTCATTCTTCTGGCAGTGCTCCTGCTGGGGAGATGGGTGATCAACCTCATCCTGGAGAAACTTTTATTCCGGATCACCAAACGAACTAAAAACAATCTGGACAACCAGATACTGAATGCCGCCCGCCTGCCTCTGTATTTCCTGGCGGTGGTATTAGCCCTGGACACTGCGCTGCGCAGACTGAGCTTTTTACCGAGGGATTGGAATACCTGGCTCGAAGAAGGCCTTTATATTTTTTATTTCCTGGTTGGATTCATCTTCGTCTGGCGATTGGTGACTCATTTCTTCCGCTGGTATGAGGAAGAAATGGCTCAGAGAACCGAAACCGATCTGGATAAGCAGCTTTTTCCATTTTTTGAACGAATCGTTCTGATTATGCTCAGCGCGGTCGGGGTCATCACTGTCCTTTCTCATTACGAAATCAATATCACTGCCATGGTTACCACGCTGGGCATCGGCTCCCTGGCAGTGGCATTGGCGGCTAAAAGCACGCTTGAGGATACCATCAGTGGATTCATGATCATGATCGACCGTCCTTACCGGATTGGCGACCGGATTGAGCTGATGGACCTGGATACCTGGGGCGATGTGGTGGATATCGGATTAAGAAGCACCCGCATCCGCACCCGGGACAACAGGATGGTGATTGTACCTAACT
>JAUWEC010000092.1 GCA_030608465.1 Chloroflexota bacterium | reverse complement strand
TAAAAAGTATTAGTCTGTCAGGGTTTCCAGACCTCCCACACCTTGCCTACCAAATCCGGGCCGGGTGTAAGGGTGGTTTCTCCAGGCTGCCAACCGGAAGGTGTCACCTCACCGGTTTTAACGACATGCTGGAATGCCTTTACCTGCCTGAGCAGTTCATCCGGATTTCGTCCAACTTCCGGAGTCAGCACTTCCATCGCCCGGATCACAAAGTCCGGGTCAATGATGAAACGCCCCCGGATGTCCACTCCGGCAGCCTCATCATAGACACCGTAAACGGTGCCGATTTTTCCTCCGCCGTCCGAGAGCATAGGAAAAGGCACTCCTCCCTCAACCATCTTGGAGAGCTCTTCTTTCTGCCAGATTTTATGAACAAAGCGGCTGTCTGTGCTTAGTGAGAGAACTTCAACCCCCAGGGCTTGGAAATCTTTGTAAAGGGCAGCGACCGCTGCCAATTCCGTTGGTCAAACGAAGGTAAAATCCCCCGGATAAAAACATAATATTATCCATTTGCCTTTGTAATCAGAGAGTTTAACTGGTCTAAAACCTTCTCCAGCGATAAAGGCACTGGCTTCAAAATCAATAGCTTCTTTCCCAACACGCGCTAACACTTTTTTCACCTCCTGTGAATTTGACCCAGCCGCACCGGGTGCAGCAGGTTCACCCACGGGCAGCACTGGACCGCCTGCAGGTTTAACGCATCCGTCTGTAAGTTCCGACATTTTAATCTCCTTATCCCGTCAATCGCAGCGCAGTGTTCATTGAATGACGGTTAACCGCGATTATACTACCGATCACAAATTTGTTACACGGGGTGAAGCAGGGGAGATTTGGTGACTGTGGGACTGAGAGACTGTCAGCGGTGTTCAGTGATCAGTGAGCAGTAAATTGTGAGCAGCAAGTAGTTTGGAGAGATCCGTTTATCTGCCATTGTGAGCGAGCCTGAGCACTCCATTCCACTCAGTATTAACTCTCACGAAGTGAAGTCGAAGGGGAGCCCTTCGACCCTTCCTTCGGTCGCAGGACAGGCTAGTTGAATGGCGCAGCATTAACTTCGCCGATGGAGAAGTTTAAGAGGTATCGAGGGAGTAGATTTGGGGAAAACGAGTTGGACTTTCCTTTGATTAATCTATTGGCGCCGACTGATCGTGAATCATCTTCCAGCTACCATCCTCGAAGCGGTAAATTGAGATAAACCGGGTCGAATAATCAAATTTCTCTCAGGTGTTGATCCCTTTCCCCCGCCACCGGCCTATCAGTATAGCCAGGTCACCTGAAAACTGGACCTGATGGTGGCTGCTTTCGGCAATATTCCACTGGCGATTCCCGGATCCATAAGATGCCAGCAGCTCACTTTTCCCAATACTTGACCCATCATCCTGAATTTGCTAGTATCCCTCTGAGAGAATATCTTCGATCAGCTTGAGATCCAGATCCCTGTGGGCTTGGGCCCTTTCCAGATCTCGTCTGATGATTAAATCACGAGCCAACTGTAGATGATCTTTATTATTCATATATTCATCCCCTATTTGATTTTAACATTATTCTGCCAACAAAATGGTTCCAGGTAATTTGGAGATTATGAATTAAAGCATCCCGGGTTGATATAATCATGTATATGTTAAAAAGACGCTTTCGAACTATATTGTTTTTTTTCACCCGGTTGGTTATCGGCCTGGCCTTTTGGGAAATATTATTGCCAAGAATTGGCTTAAGAAAAATATCCCGAAAAGGGCAAGACCGGCGCTTTGTAGAGGCAGCCCATAATTATCGTCTCCTGGCGATCAAAATGGGAGGTGTGCTGATCAAGGTCGGTCAATTCTTATCTGTGCGGGTGGATATGCTGCCTGTTGAAGTCACTGACGAATTGAGCGGACTGCAGGATCAAGTACCGGCCGAAGATTTCCAGAAAATACGCCAATTGGCCGAGGCAGAACTGGGCGTTTCCCTTGAAGAAAGTTTTTTTAGTTTTGAGGAGGAACCCCTGGCATCGGCATCATTGGGGCAGGTTCACAGGGCAGTATTGACTTCCGGTGATGTTCTCAAATCAGATGAAGGGGACATCAAAAACGTTGTAGTTAAGGTTCAGCGTCCCGATATAGAAAAAATCATTGATGTGGATCTTTCCGCGTTCCGGATTGTATCAGGGTGGCTGCAGCGTTATAAACCAATCAGGAAGCGAGTGGATTTGCCGGCATTAATGGAGGAATTCTCCAGAATTCTGGGTCAGGAGATAGATTATCTTAATGAGGGAAAGAACGCCGAAAATTTCTGGGAAATCTATCAGGGAAAACAAGGAATTAAGGTCCCAAGGGTTATCTGGAGAAAAACCACCAAAAAAGTTCTCACTCTGGAAGATGTCTATGCGATCAAGATCACTAATTACCAGGAGATTAAGGAATCCGGTGTGGGTTTGGACGTTGTTGCCCGCCGTTTATTCTCGAGTTATATGGAACAGATCTTTGAGAAGGAGATCTTTCATGCCGATCCCCATCCTGGAAATCTGTTTGTGATTCCTCCAGATGCTTCTCCGGATGGCACCTGGCAGCTTGCCTTTGTGGATTTCGGGATGGTTGGACGCATTCCCGAAAGCGCTCGAGAAGGACTTCGCGAAGCAGTGATCGCGATTGGCACGCAAAATGCCAGCCGCCTCGTTAAGGCTTATGACAAACTTGGTTTTTTACTTCCCAACGCTGATCTGGATCTTCTGGAACAAGCCGAAACAAAAGTTTTTGAGCGTGTCTGGGGTAAAAGTATGACCGAATTAAGTGAAATGGGACACGCGGACTTTATGGATATTGGGGTAGAATTTCGGGACCTGATGTATGATATGCCATTTCAAATTCCTCAGGATTTACTGCTGCTGGGGAGGACGATTGGAATCTTATCTGGAATGTGCACCGGCTTGGATCCGGGATTTAATGTTTGGGAAAGTCTTCGCCCTTATGCTGAGGATCTGATTAAGTCAGAGTTAACCGGAAACCTGGATATGTGGTGGTCAGAGATAGAAGTTTTTCTGCGATCATTGCTCAGCATACCGCGGAGAATAGATAGTATTCTAGATCAGCTGGAGAGAGGAGAACTGCGAGTCCAGATTCCTGAACTTCAAGCGCAGTTGGCGAGGATTGATAAAAAACTTCAGGGCTTTTCCACCTCGATCTTCTTTTTGGTGTTCTTTTTAGGAGGGATACAGATCTTCCTGGCAGGGTATTCCCTGCCAGGTATTATCCTGCTGGTAATATCCTTAATACCCCTGGTAATGATTTTATTTCGCTAGAGGGAAGTTTTACTCCCCATCTTCTTCGTCGAATTTGTCCAGGGCGGCATCAATTAGGCTGCGGAGACCTTTGAGAACTTCTTTCTGTGCTGCCTGGCGGTGTACCTTCATTTCGGGAGGGAACATGGCATCCAGCCCTTTCTTAAACTCATCTTTTGCCGTTCCGAAATGTTCCTTGGCTTCCTCTGGAATCGCTCCGTGTTTGGGGGTTTTCGCTTCTTCTGTCATGGTTTAATACTCCTTTTCTTACCAATATTATTGACCCTAGCTAAAGGTCAAATTTTAAATGGAAATACAAAGAGAGTTTTTCTCTTAAACAAATATACGTTAATAGAGCCTACTAAGTTGCAATTTCAGGTAGTGTCTTTTTCTCAGTAGTCTAAAATTAAAATAGGACAGCACCAGCTCCCAACACCATTACGGAGACATAGATGAGATCATTTTTCATTCTTGTGGAATGTCGCAAAATCCTCAGGGATGACCAGATTAAACCTCTTGCATAACAGCTTGACATCGTGAAAATCGTTCTCATTCAGCTCATAGCCGGAATGAAATTTCACCAACCAGTCTGGAGGAACACAGCGGACTGGAAAATCTGCGATGGTTCCAGATCCCTGGAGGGATTCATAGGGATACTTCACGCCAAAAATATTATTGCCTTTATCGTCAAAGGTGCAGGAATGGAAATCGATCAGGTGTCCCTGGCCGTCACCATACACAAAATTGCACTCCCAACTGTCGTCCCGGGGAACTTCCTGGTAACCCCTGGCTTCGAATATAGCTCTGATCTGGGGGACATCTTGATGGAAAACAGCCAAATCGAGATCCTCATGGGAACGGGTTTGTTTCCCCAGTAATGCATCCACAGCCCAGCCGCCGTCAATGATGATCTCAATCTTGTATTGATTAAATAGTTGAATGACCTTAAGCACATCCTCTGCGTTCATTTCAGTTTGATTTTCTAACATAGCGTTTCATTCCAGCGATTTCAAGCAATCAGCGAAGTCCAAAAAATCCCACCGGGATAGATTTCCCGCCCCCACTTCCATCTATGCCCAAAGATTCAATTCTGAGGGTATGGTTTCCAGGGACGATGTTATCAACTTCAACATATACGGCATGTGCATTCCCGTCTGTCCAAACTTCCGCTGTGTCGCTGCGCCAGATTTCAAGGCCATCAAACAGCACCCTGGCCCAGCCGATGGTTTTATCTCCATAGACCTGAACACCCAGCGTATTAAAACTGCCGCTGGTAACGATCTCGACCCAATCCCCCTCTTACCACAGGATTCGGCCTTTCCCCCAGGTTGTTGTACCCTCCCCGGACTTCAATTCTACATTGTCTGGAGGGGGATCATCTTCAGAATTGGTCCAGACGATAATCTCAGGAGGATCTGAGAAATCAAGGGCATAGCCCCCGTAAACGGAAAAACAGAAACCCTCGGATAAACATTCGCGCGAAATCGAGCTCTCGTCATCGGATGAGACGTCGCCATACTCGGAATCCAAATCACTGAGCGAGTCATAATCTTCATCTGGTACGACTAACATATCATATTCTTCTTCTATATTTAGTGATGTATCGGCAAAAAATGTAACTACACGCGCTATTGAATTTGGCATTGTACAGGCAAGCGTTGAAAGCAGGATAACTATCAGAACAAATCCAGTTAACTTCTTGTTTTGTCATAGATTTCAATCCTCCAATTTTTGGTGTGCAGCCGAAAGAAGATAAAAAATAACTTTACGTGATTTCCAGAATAAATCAAATCAGGGAACTGGCGGCTCCCCGACGACCCGATATTACGGCTGTATCCAGTTCATGATGAAATCCACCCTATCAGGGAAAGGCAGATCGTCGATGGGAGTAATAGTTAAGCTCTCGACATCCACTATTCGCAGTCCAACATCACCTTCCATGGTTGTACGAACATAAGCCAAACTTAATCCATCAGGACTCCAGGCAGGTTCAAGGCCAATGTCAATGTACATTTCCTGGCTGCCATCGGGGCGTAAAATCCACAGATTGGGTTCCCGCCCAACTGCGGGTTCCTCGCCGAAAGTGACATAAGCTATCAAGCTTCCATCAGGGCTCCATGAGACATAATGAGGGACCATACCACCACCCTGTACGGTGTAGACGTGGGTCAAGATAGCCGTTCGTTCCTGCATATCAAAGACTGCCAGACCAATTGATAAACCACCGTCCCCAATCAAGTCCCCCGATACTTTCCAGGCTAAATAACGTCCATCCGGAGAGAACGCGGGTTTGAATAATTTCTCAACATTTAAGCCATAATCACCGGGATTGAATACTTCTAGATCACCAACCCAGTTATAAATAATCCCTCTATCATCAAATCCCCCGTAGGCAATCAACTCTCCATCAGGCGATAAAGCTTTGGGTCCTCCTCGATTCTCATCAAGCACCCGATATCCTGAACCATCCAGGTTAACGATCGTAGGTCGTTGTTCGTTCAACATTCCGGTTTCTTCCCCCGATTCGAAGAAAACGAGCTCAGGGTGAGCAGGCCACCAATGCGGAAAGATTTCATCTCGACCTGACGTCTGAGTCAGGTTGTGTTCTTGCCCGCTTTCCAGATCCAGAAGCCAGATATCGCTTTTATACGTGGAGGGATCCTCGCGGGCGAAAAGAACTTGATCGTGGGTTTCGCTGAGCTGGGCGTGGGGTTGATTCACCAGGCTAACAACCTGGCCGTTAATATCCACATAGAAAGTCTCGCTTGAACTGCTAAGAACAAGCCCGGAAGCCATGTGAGCAGGTTCCTGCGGAGTCGGGAGTTCATCAGCAACATCATCCTCTCTGGACGATGGAGTTGTTTCCACCTTCGGATCAGGCAAGGTCGCCTGAGGGATAACTAGTGTATTTTCTTCCCCAAGATCCTTTTCTACACGTCCGCAAGCTGCACCGATCGACATACTGAATAGCAGAACTGGGATTATCCAAAAAGGTGTCCTAAAGTATTGTTTACCCATTGTCAACTCCCGAAGATGTATTTGTATACTATTCTCGAATGAGTTCAAGAATTTTACCCCGATTAGGGATTTTGTCTTAAGTTGTTTCCAATTCACTCAGAACCCTGCGGAAGGCAGTACCCTGATCTACCAATTGATATATATCACAGTTTCATAAAGCTGTTCAAAAATGTTATTTCTCCCCGCTGCAGGGAATTTCCTCTTGATCTGATCATCTCCCGGAAGATACTTTCAGCGAGCCTATGGCTGGGAAAGGTCTTCTGTTATCTGGCGCAGGGCAGACTCGGCGGCTGGATTCTTTGGCAGAGGATCTAAAGATACAGCTGCAGGAATGATGTAGTTGTTGAGCAGGTTCTGAGGGAGATAGAAATCACTCTCACTTAGATCACTGGTGAAAACCACAACCATCTCCTTCTCAGGGACGACAAAGATAAACTGGCCGGCATACCCCAGTGCCAAATACAACCCAGAGTCATCTACCCACCATTGGTATCCATAACCATCTTCTAAGGTGGCAGAGATGTGTTTCCGGGTGGAATTCTCCACCCAGGCGGTGGGAACAATCTGCTTCCCATCCCATTCCCCGCCACCCAGATATAAGTAGCCAATCTTTGCCATATCCTGTGGCAGCATTCTCAGCTCACCCCAACCGATACTAATTCCCTGGGGGTTGGTTGGCCAGCTTAGGTCAGTGATCCCCAGGGGAGCAAAGAGATAAGTCTCTGCAAACTCCAATGAACTCATGTCGGTGGTTTCTGTGATGATAGCTGACAATAGAAACGAAGCCCCGTTGCAATATTCGAACTTTGTTCCGGGCCTTTCCTCCATGGGTAGATCCAGCATGAATTGAACCCAGTCATCGCTGTCCCTCATATCGTTGAGTCCACTCCAGCGGTAGAGGTAGGAATCTCTGCATTTAAATCCTGAAGTCATAGTCAGCAGATTCTCCAGAGTCAGGGCTTTTTTATCCGGGTCAAGATTGCTGGCGGTTCGGTCAGGAAAGAATTCCAGGACAGGTTTCTGAATGTTCTCGATAAAACCCTGGTCTATGGCAATGCCAATGAGGATAGAAACGATGCTCTTGGTGCAGGAATGAATAATATGTTTTGAATCCTGGCTGTAAGGGTAGAGGGCCGCATCTAGGACCAGGGTTCCATTGCGGGTGACCGTGATGCTGTCTATGTTGTAGTTCTGAGTTTGAACCATTTCCAGCATGGTTTTCAGGACGCGGGAATCCATCCCCTCTGATTCAGGGGTGGATGTTTGCCACCCATGTGTGGGCCATTCGGTTTCAGATATCTGGAGGGCTTTGGGTTCCTGCGTTGTCCTTGCCTGTCTGCATCCTACCAGGAGGACTATGAAGCCCAGCATGGCAGAGGCAAATCGAAAACGAACCGATTTCAAAGTTCCTCCTTTGGTTAAAATGTGAGAGATCTTAAGGCCGCTCGCGAGCAAATTCCCGGCTGGCCGATATTGCCTTTGATAACTATTCAATATCGGTCATTTTTCCATGTTAGTTTAAGCCATAAACCTTGGTGTTTTAGGCGAAAAAAAGTTCTGAACAAAACGTCAACTCGACAAATCTAGAAGCATCCACGTCTCAGGAGAGAATAATCGTATTTCAGGCAACCCTCCCGGTGTGGGTTGAATGGTATCATCTGCGAGATCAAGCGGAAAAAAGATGCGCCGTTCCTGTTCGGATGAACGCATAAAAGCGACTGCCAGAGAGAGATTTTCAGCTGTGATCTTGATTTGATATTCCAGCTCATTGGGCGTTCCCCTGCGCGAGTTGGCTGCCAGCCAGCCCTCCTGTTCAAGGAAGGCACTTCTCTCGGTTCGAGATGCCTCGCTGTTATCCGTTGCCCGGCATTGCCAGTGAAAATCCAGTGTTTTCAGCCAGCCGTTTTCAGCTGACTGATAGATGGCTGTCCCCAATGCCGCTGATGCATGGTGAATGATAATTTCTCCATTCTCTTTGGAATAAACATTGGCAGCAATCATCTCTTCTGTTGTCCCACGAATGGCGAGATAAAGATATTCAGCATCGCGCATGATTAATAGCTCGCTGCCATCTGCGAATGTTTCTACCTGGGCAGCGTCCCATTCAGTGGGGTTGATCGCGCCGTCAATTGTGACAGGAGTTCCTTGTGGAATTGTTAACAAATGTCGTTCAGGCGATGATGGCTGGCTGCATCCTGCCAGGAGGACCATGCTCCCCAGCATGGGCAGGGCTGATCGAAAACGAACTGATTGCATAGTTCCTCCTCTGGGATAAGTTTTCAGGATAGCAAAGGCTGCGGTTTGACGGATTTCTAAATGACAGCTTGAGGTCATAAACGAACGAAGGGGAGACTAGTTTTCCTTTTTGCCCAGGTATCCTTCGCGTTTCCTTGCAGCCAGGGATATTTTTCCACTGGGTCCATCTCCCCTCGCCACAGAAACCCCCACATTGCCTCCGGCAACCTCTGTAATTTCTGCCACATCAGCGTGGGTGAAGCCCGGACAGAGCAGCACAGAATCAATCTGCTCTTTCTTAACGTATTGCTGACAAACAGCAACCGCTTCCACTTGATTCTTCACCACAACTGTGAATAGCTGGTACATCCCGGTGTCAATTTTGTTTCGATGGATTTCTTTCTCCGCATCAGGTGCATGAGCCAGAAAGAGTACTTTGAATGCCATGGTTCACCTCCGGATACAGTAATCAGTGATCAGTATTCAGTTTTTACTCAATGATATTTTAAAAAGGTTTAAAGTTTAAGGTTTAACGTTTAAATCTTAAACAGTTTAAACATTCAATATTCTCCATTAGTCCCCTGTCCTGCGACCAAAAGAAGGACCGCAGGTCGTATCGAAGGGCCCGTCTCCCAGTCACCTGTCCTGAGTAGCGCGACAGAGGAGAGCGTATCGAAGGGCCTGTCCTGAGTGGAGCGGAGCCCCTCGTCAAGCTCGGGATAAACTTCATCGAAGGGCCAAGTCTCTCAGTCAGCCTTTCTATAGGTGCTCACTTTGCCTTCATATTGCTTCCGATGAAATGAGATATCATTTTACAAATAACTCAATTTCACCTTGCTTTTTGGGGTACTTTCCGGCGATTCCCGAATAGAACTCTCGAATGATCTCAAAATCAGCGTTAATATCACCGGTGGGTTTTATACTGGGGCCAAGCCCACAGACCTTGTTTTTATAGTCAAGATAAGCCATCACGATCGGTACATTGGCTTTAAGCGCAATATAATAAAATCCTGTTCGCCAACGGGATGATTTACTGCGTGTTCCTTCCGGGGCAATTCCGATGATTAATTCATCGTGTTCATCAAACCTGGCAGCAATCTGATCAACCAGATTATAGTTTCCTTTCCTGTTGACAGGAATAACTCCAAACGAGCGCATAAATACTCCCAGCGGCCACCAAAAGAGAGAATCTTTACCCAACATACGCATGGGTATGCTTTCCACAGCCATCAACATCAGCACAACAATAAAATCCCAATTGGACGTATGAGGTGCGCCGATTATCACACAGCGCGATGGAGCTGGTGAGATTACATCGGTGCGCCATCCCGTTAATCGCATAACAAATCGAGCAATTGTTTGAGCCAGGTTGGATATTTGAATACCTAAAGCTAAAGACATAATTTTTTCCTGATCCTGATATTGAGAGTTCTTTTTTCCTGCTTATTATATCTTACGCAAACTACTAACTAACGAATAAACTCAGCGAGCGCCGGTTTCCAGTATTAGGTTTTTACTCAATGATACGTTGGTATGCTTGAGGTTTAAGGTTGGCTCCCCTGAAAAAACCTATCTGAGCGAGGAGTTGGCAGGTTGAAGCCGAAAAGTTGACAATATCTTCAAAAAATGGCGAAAAATATGTTTCAAACCGCGACGAAGGTCAAATTTGAAAAATAACAAAGAAATAGTCGTATTTGGCGTGTTTTCTCCAGTACTTTCACTCAAATAGTCATGCAAACGGCGCGCGTTGACCATCACAGCGGCCAAATAGAGCATCATGCGCGATCTGATCAAACCCCGTACAGGCAGTTTGCTACCAGGAAAGGCTCTCTTGACCGAACGAATAGTACTCTCCACCACCACCCGCACAGGGGTATCTTCGGGATGGAGCTGTTTTCGCTTCCTGGCCACTTCCACCACGCGCAGTTTGAGATACATGGTAGGTCCGGCCCGCGC
>JAUWEC010000255.1 GCA_030608465.1 Chloroflexota bacterium | reverse complement strand
CAATACCTTCAGCAGCATCCGGGGGTGATAGGCGCTGGTTCCTCCCCCTTTGTATTGACGCTTCAAGGGAGCGATATCCAGCAGGTCTATCATTTCATCTACCACGCGCACCAGGTGTCCTCCCGGAATCATCTCATCCAGGTTGGCTGGCATCAGCATGGCTTGTTTGGGTGTGTACGGTTTGAATTGTTGTTCTTTCATATCCCCCATTATATTAAATTTTTAGGGGCTGTGCCAATTACTTTTGGGACAGCCCCTTTTTTTGTTTTAAACAAATGATCTGGTTGTCATATTTATAACAAAAAACCGCACTTTACAATACCATATCCACCTGATACTATAATAAAAATCATTAATATCATAAAAATAAGGAGTATTTATCATGTTTGTTGATTACTTGACCTTGTTAATGATCAATCTGGCTGCCGGAACAGCTCTGCTGGCCTATTTCGTCCTTAAGGGAATCACGGCGGAAGACTCCAAACCATTCGCTGCAGGATTTACGATTGTAGGACTGATTGCTTTCCTGGGGGGAGCGCATATGGTAATAAATTGGCCGCTTCCTGGAAGCTATAATATTGGTTTCGGTGAGAGTACCGTGTTATTTGGGGCGGTGTTTCTCGGGGCAGCTCTTGCGCTTGCCAAAGGTTGGGATTTATTGCCAGTTGCAATTTATGCCTTCTTCGCAGGGGTAGAAGCCTTATTGGTTGGATTACGAATCATTGATCTGGGTTTGACAAAAAACCCCCTGGTATCAGGAATTGGTTTCATCCTGGCTGGACTAGGCGGCATCGCTGCCGCTCCGGGACTGAGTTTTTTGAAGAAGTCCGGGACTTTTAGGTATATCGCTGCCGCAGTTTTAATCCTGATTACAATTTTCTGGGCTTTTACATTTTACAATACGCTCTGGGGTCATCTGGAAAGTTTTTCATCCTGGGTTCCGCTCACGATGGGGAATTAACCAGAAATTTAAAAGCTCCCGGGGTTTTCAAAACTCCGGGAGCTTTTTGTAATTAAGGAATCAAATAAGTATCATGAATTTCGCCTTTGGGGTCAATCAAAGTAACTGTCTCCCCGGGTTGCCAGATCGGATCTGATAAACCCAGGTACAGCTCAATAGGATTGGAAGCCCCGGCTTTGGTGTAGATGTTCACAGCGCCCTGGCTGTGGAGTTCTAAACTCGCCAATCCGGATTGTTCCAGGATGGAATATTCGTTGTTATTCTCATCTCTGATCCGCCAGTCCAGGAGCGAGATGGTGTCTCCGGCAGATGTCCCTGGTTGCACCAGCCGGACATATTCCGTCGCCAGGTTTCCAACGCCGCCAACCTCTCCGATTTCAATCATCAAATCGGACGTTTCTTCTGCAGTATCCAGAGAAGAAGCCGGTAGGGATTGTTCAGCAGCTTGACTTGGACCGGCAAATAAGAGATTCTTCAACCTGGTATTTTCCCATAAATAAAGAACAACCAGGATGGTCACCGCGGAAACTACGATATTCAAAACAACATAAAAGGTCAGTTTTTTAGCCTGATTCATGATCAGAATCACCTTTGGTATAATGGGTTGAACTGTACTCCATCATAGCATATTAATGGGTTGACGACAGGATAATTTATCTAGATTTCTCGGTCAAAAATGCGCTTATGCCATATCTCATAGACGGTCATAATTTAGTTCCACACATACCCGGCATCAATTTGTCAGACCTGGATGATGAAATCGCACTCATCCAAATTTTACAAAAGTTTGCGAATAAAAGCCGGTCAAAAGTAGAAGTGTACTTTGATCATGCTCAATCCACTCAGGCTCGCACCCAAAACCACGGTTTGGTGAAGGCAGTTTTTGTGCGGCAAACATCCACCGCAGACGATGCGATCAAGGCACGTTTATCCCAATTGGGAAAAGGAGCCAAAAACTGGACAGTTGTGAGTTCTGATCGTGAGATTCTTGTTGAAGCCCGAAGTCATCAGAGCAGTATCCTGACCGCACCGAAATTTGCCGGGATATTAAACCAGTTGTCTGAGGTCACGCAGGAGGGGGATAAAAACGAGACTCCTGATCAATCCAACCTTGAAGTTGACTATTGGTTGGATCAGTTTTCCCGGGATTAATCACCCATTATTGTTTTTCCCTGATATCCAAATGATCTATGGTGTAAGGTCTTTTTTAATGTTCAGAGGGGTGTCAAGGCAAAGTTAAAATGGCCTACTATCCAGCAAAGTAGAAATGTCCAGCGGGGGTGTCAAGCGGGGGATTGTCAACGTTACAATTGTGTTATACTTCACATGTTAGGAAATTCACTATCCTCCAAGGGCGAGACACCACATGATTGCTGATTATATTCCAATCGCCATACTCATTTTTTTATCCACATGTTTAGCTTTAATGGTGATTATTCTGGGGCATTTATTTGGTCCCAAACGACCAACGGAAGCCAAAGGCATGGCTTACGAATCCGGTATGGATCCCATTGGGCCGGGTACTCGGCAGATGCCGGTTCATTTCTACTTAATTGCGGTTTTGTTCATCCTCTTTGATATCGAAGTGATTTTTTTCCTGCCCTGGGCTGTTGTGTTTAAACGCCTGGGTTTGTTTGGTTTAATTGAAATGCTGGTCTTTATCATCATCTTACTGGTTGGTTATGTGTATGCCTGGAAAAAAGGAGCCCTGGAATGGGATTAGAGGAAAAAGCGGGAAATCTTGGTTTCTTTACAACTACCCTGGAAAACGTTGTCAATTGGAGCCGCACCCGGGCTATGTGGCCTCTTTTATCCGGGTTGGCTTGCTGCGCGATCGAGATGATGGCTGCCCAATCCTCCCACTATGACATGAGCCGTTTCGGGATGGAGCT
>JAUWEC010000263.1 GCA_030608465.1 Chloroflexota bacterium | reverse complement strand
ATCAGTTGCGATAATCAACTCGTCGCTGACTTTTGCGAGTTCTTCTTCAAGAATGATCAGTTCTTTATTTCGGGCACCGTTGATGGTAATGACTGTATTCCCGGCTTCCTTTAATCCTTTGGCAATCGGGTAGAGTACTGCTGTACCCACACCGCCGCCAACACAAACCACCGTGCCATATTTATGCATGTCTGTTGGTCGTCCCAAGGGGCCGAGTACGTCCAGAAATCCATCCCCTTCTTCGTAGCAGATCAGGCAGTGGGTGCTGTATCCGGCGTCCTGGATGATTAGATCGATGGTGCCCTTTTTGGGGTCAGAATCAACAATTGTCAGTGGAACCCGTTCACTTGTTTCATCTGCCCGGATGACTACAAATTGACCGGGTTTTCTGGATTTGGCAACTTCGGGAGCTTCAATGGAAAAACGGGTTATTTTGGGAGCGAGAACCTTTTTAAAAACGATCTTATACATAATTTTTACTCCTGAAAATCGGCTCAAAGGGCAGTTTTTTTACACCGTTCAAATTATATCTTTAATGTGCTTCTGGAAGTCATGAATTTTTATCTTACAAGTCATAAGTTCCTTCAGCTCTTTAACGGCAGATAACAGTGCCGCGATTCCTCACGAGTATATCACAGGGTCAGCAAGGATCAATTTAAGTGGTAAGCGCAATAAGATTGGAACGGCAAAGTATCTTTTCCCATCCCCTTCCTGTTATTATATAGGGGTAATATTCAGCTGATCCAATATTCGGAATTTCAATAATTACCAAGTTTCTTAGAGAACATGATTGACGGCATTAATAAAGAAACCCAACAAAATACTCCAATCTCCACCAGGCAGATTAATAAGTTCCGCAGACGGTATTACTCTAACTGGAGGGCTTTCTGGAAGGATTTATTGTATCTATTATCCCATCGGAACCAAATTAAAGGTGCGCTCAAGGAAGACAGCATCTCACCAGCGTTCCGGGAGCGGTTGATGATGGCGGTTACGGAAGTCAATGACTGCAGGTACTGCAGGACATTTCATACACAGCAAGCTTATCAGGCCGGTCTGTCGGAACAGGAAATCAAAACCTATTTGTCCGGCATAATCCCGGAGGATATGCCGCCGGAGGAAAAGCTTGCTGTTTGTTATGCAAAATACTGGGCGGAAAATGACGCTCAACCTGACCTGGAGTCCCAAAATCAGATTCGGGAAGCATACGGAGAGGAAGGGTTTGACGCGATTCAAATCATTTTACGAATGATCCGGATGGGGAATTTGTTGGGGAATACAGGGGATTATTTCCTCTTTCGGTTATCCTTTGGAAGAATGGGGGGTAAAAGATCTGATTGATAATCTAAAAACTGCAATCTTGTCAGATACCGGAAATCATTACCCTGCCGGTTGTTGGGGGCGCTGAATCCCATCTTGATTAGTTCGTTTCTGAAACATCAGGGAAAGATAATCGTCACCCGGTAAGTTGAATAAAATTAACGGGTAAATCAAGTATATTTTGTTAGGTGATCCTGAGTGCCCTGAGACAACTCGTGGTATGATAGATTGTTAGGAAGATACCCTTGACCACTCGATCAATCTAGCCTCAATCCCTCTCAGATGAGTTATGAAAGGGTTTTTTGGTGTGAAGTAGTTCTTCGGGTTATTCCAGCTATCAGAAGTACACCTGATTTACAGAACAAGAATGTGTTAAGGAAGCAAGGAGAAAAAATGCAAGAAAAATTAGAAAAATTAAAATCAATCCTGGCCGAAGTATCCGATATAGATTACGCCACAGCCGTACTGGACTGGGATCAACAGACTTATATGCCCGCTGGAGGCGTTATTGGCCGCGGTAATCAGATAGGCACACTGAGCAGTCTCGCTCATTCAAAATTTATTTCTCCGGAAGTTGGAGGTTTACTCGAGGACCTGAAACCGTTTGCTGAATCCCTTGATCCCGTTTCAGATGATTATTGTTTGGTTGAGGTTACCTCAAGGGAGTATGACAAAAAAACTAAAGTTCCCAGTGATTATGTAGCTGAATTTTCCCGCCTTAAAGTTGTCGCTAACAGCGCTTGGGAAGAAGCCAGAAAAAACGATGATTTCTCTCATTTTCAACCTCATCTGGAAAAGATCGTGGAAATGAGGCGTCAATACGCTGATTTTTTTGCGCCTTATGAGCATGTATACGATCCGCTATTGGATGATTTTGAACCAGGTATGAAAACAGCTGAGGTAAAGGAAATCTTCTCTAAACTGCGTCCCAAACAGGTCGAACTGATTAAGGCGATAAGTGAAAAACCTGAAGTGGATGACAGTTTTCTCCACCAATCCTTTGATGATCAAAAACAATGGGATTTTGGTGAACAGGTAATTACAAAATACGGTTATGACTGGGATCGCGGCAGGCAGGATAAAGCTGCCCACCCATTTACTACCTCTTTTGGAATTGGGGATGTCCGAATTACAACCAGGGTTGATCCTGATTTCCTGAATTCTGCCTTATTTAGCACTTTACATGAAGGGGGACACGCGATTTATGAACAGGGTGTCTCTCCGGATTTGGAAAGGACTCCCCTGGGAGAAGGTGCTTCCCTGGCCATCCATGAATCTCAGT
>JAUWEC010000085.1 GCA_030608465.1 Chloroflexota bacterium | reverse complement strand
AGTGAGAATTTTTGCTTGAGATTTATTACATCGATTGTCATCTATTTATCCTTTCTTCTACAACCCAATAATTAATATTGTAACCTTTTCCTGCCAGGGAATCCTAAACATAATTCGAGTATGGATGGTGAAAATGTCTCCATTCTTCCGTTTGATATACTTTTTTTCTCAAATTTTTCCAGTTAACCAAGAGGATATAGAAATATGTGGACTTTTTGCTGCATTAACTTCAAGAACGCCGTTCCCTCGTTGAGGGAACAGCACAAAATCTATGGGGTATATATTGGTGATGATCGTTAATTTCTACCCGGAATTCGCCCACTAGCGGGAGCTTGACAACCATAAAGAAGGGGTAAGAGAATTGGGAGTTCCCTACCCGGTTGGCCAGGATAATGATGTGGATAACTGGCAGGCACCCAATGCCCGCTTATGGCCGACCCTCTTTCTGTTTGACAAAAAAGGAAATATCCGCAATTCCCACATTGGGGGAGGCGCTTACAAGGAAATTGAAGACACGATCCAGGTCATGCTGGCGGAGGAATATCTGTAGTATAGATTGATTGTTGGTGATATATCAATCACGGCGTATGCCGGAAGGTTTTTACAAGGCATTCCCCATTAAGGCCATCTTTGGAGCACAATCTAATCTTGGTTGTAATGTCATGTCCTTTTGGATCATTAGTAAATACTGCTACTACATAATAAGCTTCTCCAGGAGTGAGATCAACTTGAATGTTGATCGGAGCGCATGCAGCGTTAAACTCATAGAATGAATCAACTTCATTATCCTGGGGATTGGAACCTCCTGTATGGTCCGTCATTGTTGTTTTCCAAGATTCGATTTTTTTCGCTCCGATATTAACAACTTGGTATTGCAACACGTAGGGACTGCCACAATCTAGATATGAATGATATGAGATGGTAAAATCCAATCCTTTTGGTGTTGGAGTGGGTGGCGGTGTAAATACCGGCAATGATGCGGTATCTCCGGAGGGGGTGGCATATTTACCCCACAGCCAGCAGAAAGCACTCTCCTGTCCTGGCTGTCGGATATACCAGTATTCACCCAGAGGATCTTTGGCTACTGCCTCAGATTGTTCTCCCTTTTGAGCTGTGACCAGCCAATCATAAACTAATCCTGGTCCGGTGCGGCAGTTAGTATTTTCAGAAATAAACACCATTGGGACTTCTGGCGTTGGCGTCTCAGTGACAGTTGGTGTTAATGTCGGTGTGTCGGTGACTTCTGGTGTGTCGGTGACTTCAGGTGTGTCGGTGACATCCGGTGTATCCGTCGCAGTCGGAGGAGCGTTATCCTGTCCCTGGGCGGATTGGTCCTCAGCATCAGCGGGCTGCCCCTGTCCAATTGCGGCCATGGTTTCAGCGATGCTGGTTTCCACAAATCCTGCCGGTTTTCCTTGATCGCCAGTGGATTGACTGGCCATGAGCGGATAATTACAGGCCAGGCTAATCAGGATCAGAGTACATCCGACCAGGATAAGTCGCGGAGAAATTCGGAAATTCCGATTCTGGTTTTGTAAGCCGCTCATATTTTCTCCTTTTGAAAAGAAATTGGATCAACAAATCCTGAGGATAACTGAATAGTATCATAGATTGCCCTAGCTGAAAAAGGACCATTTTCATTTATCGATAAACGCCATTCTTTATTTTTCCCTGGGGGCAAGATTAAAGTTCCTCCAAAGCAGCTTCCAAGCTGATAAACAACTCCTCCGGGAGAACCGCATAAGCCAAACCAAGGCCATAGATGAATGTCTGCAGCGCATCCTTGCTCTCAGTTCTTAAGATCGGCTGATCACCGCTGGACACAACGTACTCCTCACCAGCCATTAGGACAGAGAGTCCCCAATCCAGGCGGTTTGCAAGTTCAATTCCCCCTTCCAGGCTACCTCCTGGGAAGTATTTTTCTAGCATCAGCAAGTCATTCATGGGACAACCTCCTGACTTCTTCTGTCACGGGCGTTGCACATTAAAAACCTGAGGGATAGTTTCCTTATTTAATTCTACTCTAATATTAGTCAATCTTGGTCATCTAATTCTCCCCGGGTCAAATTTCCATTATTTGGCAGGGAACTGATGGCAGTCAACTCGGTACAAGTCCAAGTCCCAGTTCTTTAACAAGGCATTGAATCCCAACTGGTTTGCCTGTGGACAAAATTCCTCAGGGGAAAGTTCATATTCAATAACAAATACCGGTTTGCCTGCCTCCACAAACGATGATAACAAGCTGCACTCCTGATATAAGAAACACTCTTCATTGATAATCCAATCGAAATAGGGCTCTAGCTCAGCAGCTTGATTGAGATCGTTTTTCAAACCAATGAACAATCCTCGGCTGTGGGCAGCTCGGGAAAGAAATTTGTTAAAGGTAAGCTGATCACTGGCATTTATTGGGAAACCAGTTTCATTTTCGTACCCATCGAGATTATCCGGGTCAATACCATCACAGCCTTTTTTCACTGCAAGATCAAACCGGCCATCCAGAATCGGCTGAAGCAAATCAAGGCGACGGACATCAAGCCATTTTTCACCCGGCCAGCCTCCCAGGTCATTGCCCAAGATTTCAGATGGAAAATCAGGGGCATCAGGCCGCCAATCCTCAAAAGAGCCGGCGCTGAAGTAACACTGCACAAATACACCGTTTTGATGCAAATTGTCAATCACAGTTAATGAAGTATCAAACAAATCCAGATTATATATCTCAACGTCTAAATCCGGATCGATTTCTCCAGAATACTGAATTTGCCAGGAGATCATTTTGGGCAAACTGGAAATCGATAGATCAGCAGTTTCTTTTGATCTTTCTAACAGGGAGCAAGCCGTTAGGCACAACGAACTTAAAATTAATATAAATTTGTATAAACCGAGACGGCAATTCATTCAAATTTTCCCTGGTCTTCCTATTTTCCTGATATTTACCCATTATAAACCAGACCAGATGTTAGCAGTCCTCCGGGATAAAAACACGGGGGTCTTGCCTTTAAATTCTTGGTTTCCCCCGTGCATTAACGCCCTTACTCTTTCAGCCGGAATGAGGCACATGCGATATCCCATATCTCAAATGAGCTGGATGGGGACTGTTTCAGGTAACGGTTCCTGACCCAAGTCAGTATGACCATGCCCTGCTCCTCATCCGCCCTCTTTAGATGGAGCTGAATTGCCGGTTCGCCCAACTCCAAGAACGGACCGGCAGCAGGACAAGCCTGTTCAAATCAGCGTTCCTCTGGTAAACTGACGAAGTTATACCTTAGAAATCCGGCCAAGATCGGTCGGTTTTTTTTATGCACTGAGAAGAAAATGATGAAAACTACACGCACGGACTTACGCAATCTGGCAATTATCGCCCATGTCGACCACGGCAAAACCACCCTGGTTGATGGGCTCTTACAACAAGCCCACGTCTTTCACGAGAATAAAAAAATCAGGGAACGGGTGCTGGACTCCAATGACCTGGAACGCGAAAAGGGTATCACCATTCTTTCTAAAAACACAGCTATTGAGATCACTGACCCTGAAACCAACCAGGTTATAAAAATCAACATCGTCGATACTCCCGGGCATGCAGATTTTGGTGGAGAAGTGGAACGTGTGCTGAATATGGTTGATGGGGTCTTATTACTGGTCGATGCCGCCGAAGGTCCCCGCCCACAGACACGTTTTGTACTCCAAAAAGCCCTGGAGCTCGGCCACAAAGTAATCGTGGTCATTAATAAGGTTGACCGCAAACTTGCGGACACCTCCCAGGTCTTAAATGACACCTTTGATCTATTCATCGAACTGGGGGCCAGCGAGGAACAGGCAAACTTCCCCGTGGTATATGCCATTGCTACTCAGCATCGTGCAGGGCACACGCCAGAGGTAGGACCAAATCTACAGCCCCTCTTCGAAACAATCCTTAAATCCATCCCCGCACCGGTAGTGGAGATCGATCATCCTCTTCAGCTGCTGATCACCTCCCTGGAATATGATAATTTTCGAGGACCGACCGCCATCGGACGGATTTTTGCCGGTGAGATCAAGGTCGGGCAGCAGGTGGTCCATCTGACTTCAGATTCTGAAATCATTCCCGGAGTAATCAGCTACTTATATGATTATCAAGGACTCGACCGCAGGGAAGTGGATCAAGCCCAGGCAGGCGAGATTGTCGCTGTTTCCGGACTGGAAGGGATCACCATTGGCGATACAATCAGTGATCCCCAAAACCCTATCCCTCTGCCCAGAATAAAAGTAGAAGCCCCCACGGTCCGAATGTCCTTCGGGGTCAACACATCTCCCTTCTTTGGCAAAGAAGGAACCTGGAAAACTTCTCGTAAACTGCGTGAACGTCTGTTCCGGGAGACGAAGAGCAATTTAGCCTTACGGGTGGAAGAAACAATGAACGCGGATACACTGCTGGTTTCCGGACGGGGAGAGCTGCACCTGGCCATCCTGATCGAGACCATGCGCCGCGAGGGTTATGAATTCCACGTCTCACGACCGGAAGTAATCCTGCGAACTTCCTACTCTGGAGGGATCCTGGAACCATTCGAAGAGGTCCGGATCGAAATCCACCCTGACGATATTGGCGTGATTATGGAGTCACTCAATAACCGGCAGGGGGAATTAAAGGAGATGCGGGAGTTAACCACAGGGACTGTGCTGCTCACTTTCCTGGCGCCCACCCGGGGGATCCTTGGCTTTCGCCACCACTTCCTGACCATGACCAAGGGCACGGGAGTTCTTAACACATCATTCCACAGTTTTGCTCCCCAGGCAGGGTCGGTAGAGGTACGTTCCCACGGCTCGCTTGTGGCCTGGGAAACAGGGACCGCGACTACCTTTGGTTTAAAAAACGCCGAGGGACGGGGCACACTCTTTATCGAGCCCGGTATCGAAGTATATCGGGGAATGGTCGTCGGGGAAAACAAACGCCCGGATGATATTGAGATCAATGTTTGCAAAACCAAACACCTGACTAATATGCGGAATAGTATCCGTGAAATCGATCACCGCTTGGTCACACCCAGAGAGATGAGTCTGGATCAGTATATCGAATTTTTAGCGGATGATGAATTCTTAGAAGTCACCCCAAAAAACCTGCGGGTACGGAAACGAATCCTTGACCATGGCACACGCATGCGGGAAGCCAAAAGGGAAGAGGAAAAAGTCAACGGCTGATGGTTCCCTTTGGATAATAGACCATAGACCTCCGAGGTCTCAACGACCTCGGAGGTCTTATTAATTATTCCATTACCAGATCCTGTCCAGATAACCCGCTTCCTTCAAACTAATATAAACCCGACATCTAGATTGTTTCCAATCTTTGGGATGCTGCACCAATCCAGTTGCCGCCTGGTTCTTATGTATGTAGTCTGTTATCCTCCAAAAAGAGGCATTTTGACCAATTTGTTTTGCCTGAAATACTCCTTGAAACAGCTGTCCAACGCGGCTGTATCTTTTGTTGACAGCTTTTGTAAAGGAAACTGACATTTTCGTTATCGCCCTCGAGACCATCAACGAGACCTCCGAGGTCTCAACGACCTCGGAGGTCTATTACCGGTTCTATTGGTAATAATTGATGGACTTCCGAACCCAGGTATGCCCGACAGCTTGAGAAATTCCAATCCTCTGGTAATCGAACCAACCCGGCTTCTACCGGATTAAGGTGAATATAGCCGGCAAGCTGCCATAAATAAGCGGTACTCTCAATATGTTTGGCTTGGAATGCACCCTGAAACAAGGGCCCCACACGGTTGTACCGATGATTGACGGCTTTTGTATATGAAACCGACAACTTCATCATCGCTTTTGAGACCTCGGAGGTCGTTACGACCTCCGAGGTCTCTTTTACCACTACCAACAAATGGTAATGGTTTGGCATCAGGCAATACGCCCCGATGTTTGCCACCGGCACTAAATATCTTTGAATATTCCATAGAAAGTGAGCATAATTATCATCATCAAAGTAGATCAACTCGCGGTTTACACCCCGATTGTAAAAATGGTAATACTCACCTGGACAAAAAGTTAGATATCTTCTCGGCATAATCACCCCCTGGTTATTTGCCAATATTTTTTTATTCTGCGTTCAATTCAATTCATATTATAACATTTCCCATTTCTACCTCCGAGGTCTTCGAGACCTCGGAGGTCTATTACATGTTCCACCTTAAGAAATACCAGCTCTTAAGGTTCCTTCGTTGCAGCGACTTCCCGCACATGATAGAATAACA
Organism: Chloroflexota bacterium; assembly: GCA_030608465.1. Lineage (GTDB taxonomy): Bacteria > Chloroflexota > Anaerolineae > Anaerolineales > UBA11858 > B10-G9. The sequence goes on along the minus strand of JAUWEC010000085.1, from coordinate 4,929 downwards.
AGACAGCAGCGCTTAATTTTACAGGAAGCACCAATTATGTCCAACATGATAGAAGTGGTCATCGACAGCATCCGGGTCAGCTTGATGTCCCAGCAGCGGGTTGTCATCCTGCGCGAGCTGAATTCCGACCGCTACTTGCCGATTATGGTCGGCATTTACGAGGCGGAACATCTCACCCTGGCTCTCCAGGAAGTGGAAGTTTCCCGACCACTAACCTACGACCTCTTTGTCAATATTCTGGAATCACTCGACGCGCAGGTCATCCATGTGGAAGTTGTTTCCCTGAAAGATGAGACCTATTTCGGCAATATCGCAGTCAGCATCAACGGCACCTTGCACAACATTGACGCCCGACCTTCAGATGCCATGAATCTGGCCGCACGGCTGCAAGTGCCGATTTTTGTCGCCGAAACCGTGTTGGAGGAAGCTGGATTATTCCCCGAAGAAGACCTCTCCGAATCTGATCCTGATGAAGAATTGGAGACGGAGCGGCTCTCAGTATTTGAAACCTATCTAGATAATATTGCCCCTGAAAAACCTGATCCCGACCAGGATGAAGAGGAAAATCCGGACGACGATTAATACTTCATTTTCTCCCCCGGTTTATCAGGCAGAAGAGGTTATTATTTTTTACCGGTTTTCCCGGTGTACGATACAACAAACCTAAATTAATATAAGAATCACCCACCATGACTGAAGCTGTCCAATTTGAAGCCGCTCCTGAATCCTCCGGACCCCAGATGGTTCCCCACAGCCGCGAAGCAGAAGAAGCGGTCATCGGAGCTGTGCTCATCAATCCCGAAGCCTATTACGACGTCGCCCAATTCCTGCAGTCGGATGATTTTTATATTCACCGCAACCAGTGGATCTGGCAGACCTTTATCGCCCTTCATGACCGTAACGAAGCGATTGACTTTGTTACCGTCACCGAAGAACTGGATCAGATGGGGCACCTGGCAGATATCGGTGGGGCGGCTTATATTACCAAGTTAATCAATAACGTGCCCTCCTCCCTGCATGCTGAAGCTTACGGACGACGGGTAGAGGAAACCGCCATTCGCCGCCGGATGCTTTCCGCAGCAAACCAGATCGCCAAACTGGCATACGAGGAAAACCTCAGCCTGGACACGGTGATGGATCATTCTGAGAAGGCGGTTTTTAACGTCAGCGAGCGCCGATTAACCCGCGATCTCCAACCCATCCGCGCTGTCCTGAGTGATTATTTTGACCGCATCGAAGAGCTCTCCCAGAGGGATGATGCCCTGGTTGGTGTGCCAACCGGCTTTTTTGACATCGATAAAATGCTGGGCGGCCTGCAGCCTTCCGACTTGTTGATTATCGCCGGTCGACCCGGGATGGGGAAAACTGGTTTTTGCCTTTCCGCGGTGAAAAATGCCGCCCTGATCCATAAAAAACATGTCGCGGTGTTTTCCCTGGAAATGTCCAACGAACAGCTGGTACAGCGCCTGATCGCCCAGGAAACCGGGATCAACTCCACCAGGCTGCGCACCGGTAAGTTGAATCCCAACGAATGGCTGCTGTTCACGCAAGCTATTGAAGTTTTGACAGATACCCATATTTTCCTAGATGACACCCCAGCCCTCACTCCTCTGCAGCTGCGGACAAAATGCCGCCGGCTGCACCTGGAATACAAACTGGACCTGATCGTTGTAGATTACCTGCAGCTGATGGGTGGGGATGTCCGCTCTAATAATCGCGTCCAGGAAGTTTCCGAGATTTCCCGCAATATGAAAATTTTAGCCCGGGAGTTGAACGTTCCGGTGCTTGCCGCTGCCCAGTTATCCCGGGCCGTTGAACAGCGTTCAGATAAACGTCCGGTTCTGTCCGACCTGCGAGAATCCGGCAGCCTGGAACAGGATGCTGACATCGTCATGTTCATTTACCGACCCGAGGTTTACGAGGAAGACTCAACTCACCAAAATTTAGCTGAGATAATCATCGCCAAACACCGTAATGGTCCCACTGGCGAAGTTCAGTTGGTCTTCCGCAAGAACCTGGCTAAATTTGAAAACGCTGCCACTCGAAATATTGACCTCTCACAGGTGACTTGATGGGATTTGAAGGCTTTCCCCCTGGAAAAATAAATACCACCCGGATTCCGACCCTGTTCTTTAAAGAACTGCTGCCGCAGATCGATGACCTGGACGAACTGAAAGTCACCCTTTATGCACTGTGGCAGATCACCCGACTGGAGGGGGAGGTCAGATTTTTGAAGGAAGAAGATTTTGTCGGGGATCCGATCTTTATGAAAGGTATGGGCGCCACGTCCGCCGCCCAGCAGCGCGCAGTTCGCACGGGGCTGGAGCTGGCGGTGAACCGCGGCACCCTGCTGAAGACATCAGTTCCTGACAAGGACGATCAATTGGTAATTTACTTTTTCAACTCCCCCAGAGGGCAGGCCGCGGTCCAATCCGTCGCAGACGGATCGTGGCGCCCCTCCGATGGAAGCGGTCCCTCTCCAACATTAAGTGTGGAGCAGCCGAATATTTTTCAGCTCTATGAGGAAAATATCGGACCCTTAACTCCATTGATTGCGGACACGCTCCGGGAAGCGGAAAAATCTTACCCCGAAGGCTGGATTCGACAGGCCTTGGAAATCGCAGTCCAGAACAATGTCCGGAAATGGAATTATGTAGAAGCCATCTTACGCAGTTGGCAGGACGGTGGAAGAGATGAGCGACAAGATAGAAGACATACTAAAAAAGACCGCCGGGCGTATCTCGAAGATGAGTTTGCAGGATTCATCGAAGATTGATCCAGGCCCGGCTTCCTACGCCGGAGATCCCGAATGCAAAATCTGTGGTGGTGTGGGCTACCTACGGCGCGATTTGCCTGTTGGTCATCCTGATTTCGGCCGGATTCAAATTTGCACCTGCCGGGCAGGTCAGTTAAAACAGCAAGTCCGGAACGATCTTTACAAGATGAGCAATCTTGAAGAACTCACCCATCTGACCTTTGAAAACTTTGAACCCCGGGGACAGATTGGGATGGGTCCTGCCCAGGCAAATTCCCTGGAGCGGGCTTTTAACCATGCCCGCCAATTCGCCGGAAAACTGGAGGGCTGGTTGGTTCTGCAAGGACATTACGGATGCGGAAAAACCCACCTGGCAGCCGCTGTCGCTAATTTCGTAGTTGGCATTGGGGTCCCCACTCTGTTTTTGACTGTGCCCGATCTATTGGACAGTCTGCGGTTTTCCTATAATAATCCCGAATCCAGTTTTGAAGAGCGCTTTGAAGATATCCGGCGCTCCCCTCTCTTGATCATGGATGACTTCGGGACCGAAAATGCCACCCCCTGGGCGCAGGAAAAATTGTTCCAGATACTCAATTACCGCTATATCAACAATCTTCCTTTATTGATCACCACCAACCTTTCTCTGAACCAGCTGGAAGGCCGCATCCGCTCCCGGCTGCAGGATCCTGAGCTGGTCACCCGGGTAAATATCCTGGCGCCGGATTACCGCCGACCAATGGATGATACCGGGCACTCTGAATTATCATCCCTGGCTATGCTCAGCGAACGCACCTTTGGAAATTTCAGTCTCAGGGAGAATGAAAACCTGGAGAAAGAAGAGCGGAAAAAATTAGAGAGCGCTTTTAAGGCATCCCAGAAATTTGCTGAAAACCCGCAAGGCTGGTTAGTGCTGCAGGGAGATTATGCCAGCGGGAAAACACACCTAGCCGCAGCCATTGCCAACTATCGTACCGGAGAAGGTATTCCCCCGCTCTTTATCATGGTCCCTGATCTACTGGATCATCTTCGGGCGACCTTTAGCCCGGAGAGCACTGTCAGCTATGACCGCCGCTTTGATGAAGTGAAAACCACTCCCCTTTTGGTGCTGGATGACCTGGGTACTCAATCAATGACCCCCTGGGTTAAGGAAAAGCTCTATCAGCTCTTTAATTACCGCTATAATGGTGAGCTGGCCACAGTGATCACCACAGCAGATACCCTCAGTGAAATAGATCCCCGGATCAGGAGCCGAATGCTTGACCGCCGCATCTGCCGAATATATGCCATTACTGCACCACCTTACCGAGGGGGAGGACGGTGAATGACCATTAATCAGTAAGTAGTTATTATTAGTTATTATGGGGCTTGTGCCGTCCTGAGTACCTTAGGCGGACACTGGGCCCTTCGATAAACTCAGGGTAAACTCCGTCGAGGTGGAAGTCAAAGGTCCTGTCCTGAGCCTGACGAAGGGGGTATCAAAGAGTAATTAGTATCCATTAATCTTTGTAGAAAGTAAGTTGCGAAACTGAGTCTCCCTCGCCGCTTCACCAAGTCTCCCAATCTCCCAGTCTCCAAGTGATTAATTTCCCCACCTGCCGAGTACATCTTTAAGAATTCTTCATTTATACGAACGCACTAATGATGCCTTTTGAGATGTATTACAATCAGAATATAACTATCTGAATAAGGAATCCCGCCTTGAGCGGAATGCTAGAAATGAAACCATCACAAATCTCATATACCCGGGTAGATCGATCAGAAATCGAAGCGGGAAAATATTATTCCCGCTTGAGTTCTATTTATGGTTTTCTGGCTGCCAGTGAAAAGAAGTTTATCAACCGTGGTTTGGCCTTATTGGAACCCTCAGCGGGCGAATCCATCCTGGAGATTGGCTTTGGTACCGGACACGCACAGTTAATTATTGCTCGGGCTGTCCAGGGAGGGCTGAGCGCTGGTCTGGACCTGTCTGAAGGCATGAGCCGGATAGCCCAAAACAATGCAATAAAAGCCGGTTTTACAGACCGGATCAGCTCGGTCCGCAGTAACACCTTGCCAATACCTTTTCGCGAGGGGATTTTTGATGGAGTTTTTTCGAGTTTTACCTTGGAACTCTTTGACTCACCCCAAATACCTATCGTGCTTAAGGAATGCCGGCGGGTACTAAAACCGGGCGG
>JAUWEC010000203.1 GCA_030608465.1 Chloroflexota bacterium | reverse complement strand
CCCCTGTTCTGGACTGGGGCAAAGACAAAGAAATCAGACAAATTGCATCACCAATTAATTAAACTGATTTCAACCTCAATAAAAATAAACCTTCTTTCTTCTCTGTAACACACCACCCCTTGCCATGTTACAATAAAGCACATTAAAATGGATCTTTTTCACAGGAGCATTACATGAAAAAAATACTGAAATGGATAAAAGGATTTTTTCTTCCTCAAGAAGACACTCCTTTTTGGCTGCGGATTGCCCCTTACCTTGTTTTAGGCATCTTGAGTGTTGTCCTGCTGGGAGGTGGAACATATGCCTGGGAGTATACTAACTCATCCGAATTTTGTGGTGAGTCCTGCCACACTATGCCTCCCGAATACACATCGTATCTCGTATCACCTCACGCTCGAGTAGACTGTGTTGACTGTCATATCGGTGAAGGTTTCATTACCGAACGCATCACCCGAAAAGCAGGCGATCTCAAGCATGTCACCGCCTCTGTGTTTAAAACGTATGAGTATCCGATTGAGATTAAACAACTCCGCCCGGTCCGGGAAACCTGCGAGTCATGCCATTTCCCGGAAAAGTTTTCAGATGACAGTTTAAGAGAAATTGTCCATTACCGGAGCGACCTGGAAAATTCGAGCTATTCAGTATACCTGATCTTAAAAACAGGCGGTGGCAGCCAGCGAATTGGGTTAGGCCAGGGCATCCACTGGCATATTGAAAATCCAGTGCAATATCTTGCTCTGGACAAAGAGGAACAGGAAATCCCCTATATCCGTGTGGAAGCGGACGATGGCTCCCTCACAGAATATCTGGATATTGAATCTGGGCTATCCCTGGACCAGATCAAGGAAGAAGATCTCAAGGAGATGGATTGTGTAACCTGCCATAACCGGATCACTCACCTGGTTTCCTATCCAGAAGAAATAGTTGATAAACTCCTGGAAAGAGATTTAATTTCCGCTGATATCCCTGATATTCGGCGTATAGCACTGGAAACCTTCTATAAGGACTATTCCAGCAATCAAATGGCTGTCGCTACTTTTGATCTTTTGAATGATTATTATAGACAGAAGTATCCTGACTATTACAGCCAGAATCAAAATGAAATTGCCCAGTCCATAGAGGAACTGAAAAAGTCTTATACCAACAGTGTTTTTCCAGAACAAAAATCCGATTGGTCTTCACATCCGGATAATATTGGACATGAAAATACACCGGGCTGTTTTAGATGCCATGATGGGCAGCACCTTAATCAATATGATGAAGCTATTCGGCTGGAATGCAATCTCTGCCATGCCATCCCGGTTGTTTCCGAGGCAGGTGATTTCATTACTGTAATTGAACTCGCCACGGGACCAGAACCAGAAACACATCTGAATACCAATTGGATTTCAATCCACCATCTGGTTTACGAGCCCAGCTGTGGTACCTGTCACACCATGGCGGATGCGGGCGGCACAAGCAATACCTCTTTTTGCTCCAACAGCGCCTGCCATGGAGTTAGCTGGGATTTTGCAGGTTTTGATGCTCCCGCTTTGCGTGAAACCTTACTCGGACAGCTTCCCACTCTTCAACCTTCTCCCACACCAATAGTAATGTCCGATGTACAGGAAATCCTGAACTTCACTGAGATTATAAGCGGCATTCTGACCACCCGCTGCGGAGCCTGCCATGGAAAGAGCATACAGGCAGGTTTGAACCTTACCACCTACTCCAGCGCCTTGGCTGGGGGTGATAACGGACCTGTGATCATTCCCGGTGATCCACAAACCAGCTTGCTGCTTCAAAAAACGACCGGTGATGAACCTCATTTCTCGCAGTTCACCAGCCAGGAACTGGCTCTGATTAGTGATTGGATTGAAGAGGGTGCCAAAGAAGATTAAACGTTAGCGTCTATTCGAAATCTTGCCCCCGGGATTTAAAGGACAAATCCCGGGGCTTTTTATCCAGAAACCAAATTACATCAAGAAAATACATTTATTAACCAGAACACCTCCCGTCAAATGACAGGAGGTGTTGTTTTAGCGAGTAACCAGCTAGTTATTAGGGTCTGGTGTAACTGCCCGTGCTGCCACCAACAGCCTGAATGCTGTCGATCAGCAACTGGACGATGTAATTTCCATTGTGAGCAAAGCCGCCCGGATCCTTGGTTGAATATTGATAGTTATAAGCAGCTTTCAACAAGGTTGGGGTCCAGGTATTAAAGCCATTGGCGCGAACGGTTTCCTCTTCACCAGCCTCACCATCTCCATCGGTATCGAAGAAGAAATACGGATAGGTATGGGAATCATAGAGGATACCTGTGCCCACTTTATCGGCCGAGTATGCTTGCATAGCTCCGTAGAGAGCCTTTCGAAGAGTATCGATCTCATTCGCCATGCCTTCCTCGGTATCACCATCGCCATCATAGTCGACCTCGGACATACGGATGTCCTTGACATCATCGACACCAGCATGACAAGCGAAGCAGTTTGCTGTCTGAACTTCCAGTTCATGGGCGTCATGGCAATCCATGCAAAATTGGAATCCATCCACATGTTCGAAGTAACCGACATAACTCTTTCCGGCAAATTCGTATCCACCTTGGGCTTCGGTTCCATAGCGGGATGCTCCAGCTGCGAAGTAGTGGACATTGATAAACCTTGTTAGATCTTCGGAAACTGTATCAGCATTGAGTCCTGCGACCTTCTCGGCAACACTGGCTCCGCTCTCACGTCCTTGGTGGCAGGACATACACAAACCAGATTCATCCTCTGCACCCAAAGCAACTTTTTTCCCACTGGGAAAAGTGACCGATGAAACTTCAAAACGAGCCGGCCATTCTTCCCCGCCGTGGCAAGTTTCACACAGCAGACCATTGGAAATTGGTTGAGCGATTTCGGCTTCTTCTGTGAGATAAAGCGGCAGGCCTTCAGCACTATGGCAGCGGGCGCAGCTTCCTGACACTTCCCCGTCTTCATCCCAATGGCGGAATGCTTCTTCCGACCCGGCAAAGTGACCGTGATCATCCCGTACCAATCCTTCAACAAGGGCTGAATTCAGATCTTCGGTCGAGTCATACAGCAATTGCATGATGTATTTCCCACCGTGGGCAAATCCGCCAGGATCTTTCAAGGAGACCTGGTAATTGTAGGCAGCTTGCAGGAAACGCGGGGTCCAGGTTACATATGCATTGGGGTAAATCGCTTCCCCTTCTCCAACTTCCCCATCCCCATCAGTGTCTATGAAGAAATAGGGATAGGTATGACTATCATATACAACTGATTGACCAATCATATCCGTTGCATATGCCTGCAGAGCACCATAAAGGGTTTCCTGGAGTCCAGTAATCTCTGAGGCAATTCCCTCTTCCAGATCACCATCGCCATCATAATCCACTGCTGATGCTTCCATCCTGAAGGTTTGAGGCTCTCCCTCTCCATGACACTCTACACATTTTTCAACCTGCACTTCCAAGGTGTGCGGGCTGTGGCATTCGATGCAGGTATCAAAAGAATCTACATGGGCGAAGTTCCCATCGTAAGTTTTACCAGCATACTCATAACCACCTTTCGCTAAAGTTCCATATTTTGAGGCTGCTGCTGCATAATAATGGATATTCCTAAATCCCAATCCCTCTGTAACTGCGTCTAGATCCACATCCTTAAGATCTTCAACACCAGCAGTTTCCAGAATCTTGGCATTCACGCTGACAACTGATTCGCGCCCCTGATGGCATTCCATGCAGCGGGCTTCATCTCCCAATCCGGTAAGTTCAAGTCCCGAAGGCATAACAACACTATCCTTTTGAACCACTGCCGGGTTATGGCAGGCAGCGCATTGAATTCCCGTTACTTCTAAGGCGACTACTTCATTTTCTATCGTTCCTGCTTCCGTCCCATCACCTCCATGGAAATCAATATAACCGGCGGTTGAGTGACATTTAACACAACTTTCAGCCACTAAACCATCATCTTCCTCATCCCAGTGGCGGAAAGCCTCCGCCGTACTGTTGGCATGACCAGAGCCAGCCCAGTCCTGTTCAAAGGGAACTTCTCCGCCTAAAGGCGCAGGGCAGTCAATTTCCAGACATTCGGGACAATCCGAAATTTCAGGGCATTCAACTGCTTCCGGTTCTGTCCCGCAACCAGAAATGATCAGTACGCTTGCCAATATCAGACTGATAATGATTACCTTTCTTTTCATATTCTCTCCTTTATATGAATACAATTACTTGAAAGCGCTTTTTTTTTTATACATCTACAATGTTTCAAGGATTTTCTGCATGCTAATAATTACCATACCTTATGAGAATTAAATCACTTATTATTGTGTCCGTATTTTACCGGCATGTCAAGTGCCCTTGATACCCTATTTACAGTTATTCCTTATAGGAATTGCTTATTATTA
>JAUWEC010000127.1 GCA_030608465.1 Chloroflexota bacterium | reverse complement strand
GTCCCTGAACGACAGTTATCGTCTTTTCTCCTGAGATCAGAATCTTAACCAAACCAAAATCGACTAACTTAATAATGCCATTTGGTGTAAGTTTTATATTACTTGGTTTGATATCGCGATGAAGAATGACTGGAGATTGATTATGTAAATAGATAAGTGCATCTGAAATTTGACTGGCCCAGTTTAATACAATACGTTCTGTTAGAAATTTTCCCTTTTTCTTCTCTTCAAGCATCAATTCCCTGAGATCTTTGCCTGGAATATAATCCATCACCAGGTAATCTCTATCTTCATCAGAGAAGAAATCAGATACTTTGGGTAGATTAGGATGATCAAGTCTAGCCAGTACAGTCGCTTCTCTTTTAAACTGTTCCCTGGACTGTTTCATTACATCGTCAGGTAAACTTTGGCCATAATTAACTGCTTTTAATGCGCACATCCTGCCAGTTAAGCGCAGATCTTCTGCAAGGTAGACGCAACCCATCCCGCCTTGTCCGATAATTTCTCTGATCTTATAACGCTCTCTTACAATTTCGTTCTTTTTATGATTGTTATTCATTTTGCATGAGGGATTATTTTTTTCGTTTCTTCGACAATTGAATTATAATCGAATTGTAGTTCCATAATTGTATTTGATACTTATCCATGATGACTGATCTTATCCAATCCCAACCCGTTCTTGTAGGACAAGGCGGTTCATTAAACGGTTACCGCTGGTCTATTGCCGGCGAAATAACCATTGGACGCACAGGTACTTGTGAAATAGTGATCCCCAATCAACAGGTTTCTAGAATTCACGCTCGTATATTTATTTCCCCGAATGGTCCTGCCCTTGAGGATTTAAGCAGCAAAAATGGAACTTTCCATAATGGTAAACCAATAACAGAGATCACTGGTCTAGAGGACGGGGATATCATCCAAATCGCGCTTGCGCAAGAATTTGTATTCCTTGGACAAGATGCAACTGTACCTCTTGCACCTGGTGATTTTGAATCCTCAGTCATCTCTTATTTCAGGCGAATCCGTCTTGAAAAAGATTCACACAGAACTTGGGTTTTGAATCGTGAGCTTGATCCTTCCCTTTCGTTATTGCAATTTAAATTGTTGGTCCTCCTGTTTGAATCCGCAGGACGAGTTATCTCAAGATCAGAAGTTATTAATTCCGTTTGGGGTTCCCAAGAATCTGTTGGGGTTACAGACCAGGCACTCGATGCCCTGGTTAGACGCTTAAGGGAGCGAATTTCCGAACTTGACGGCCAGTACGATTACATAATAACAGTCAGAGGTCAAGGCTACCGCCTAGATAATCCGCCTATCAGTACCGGGGAGCCCGCCGATTAACAGTGCCCATTCCCTATCAAAAGATTTCCGCAATTGGTAATAATCCATCATTAATTCTTGCTAAATTTAATTTTCATTGATCTGCGGAGAACAGTATTGTAAATTGTCTTTAGCCTGGTTAATGTGTCTTCCGTCTCAGCCCGTTTTTCTCCATCCGTGGCTATAATTTGCTCCTCGAAATTGCTGATAATTGATGTCAGATAATCAATCAACCGAGAATTTATTCTATCTCCCATTTCCTCCAGGAGATTATCCAACTCACCCTCGTTGTCCACTGCAGCTAACAATAAGTCAACTGTTTTTAATTCTGGAGGGGTTGTAAGATCTTGAATTATTTGCATTAAATTTTCAAGCTTATCCTTTCGATCTGTTAATTTTTCTTTTACAGCCAACTCTAACTCTGAAGATAAAGTCTGAACAAATAACTGATCAATTTGATCGATATTTTTTACTAAGCCTTCTTCCATAGATTCTTCTTCAATTATGGTATTTATTTTTTCTTTTGCTGCAATCATTCTTTCTTGCACTTGCTGGTCAATTTCCTGAGTCAACTTCAACATCAAATTCCTCTTCCCAACAAAAGCACTTCTGACTTCTTCTTCTGATTTCTCAATTAATTCCGTAAACATCTGGAAAAATTCATAATCCATTGCGGGTCTCGCTAAACTTGTCAATGCCCTTATTCTGTCATTATTCGGCGCGTTGGTAACCAACTCCAGAAGGGATGATCTGGTAAGATTTTTTCCCAAAGCTTCCAGGGATTTACTGGCAGCCTGAATTTCTTGTGTCTCTGTTAAGATTTCTTTGCCAACGTCAGTTTCAACCATTAGAATTTCTTGGACAGTCTGGATTTTTGCTATTGCCTTTTCGTCCTGACTAGCAATAATGCGTTGAGCGATTTCAGCGAACAGCGCAAAGAATTCTCGGTCAATTTTCTCATTGTTGTTCTTAATTGTTTCAGTTAGGAGATCTCCTTCTTGAACAAATAAATTGTCCAGCAATTTCACTTTTTCTTGCTGGTTTTCTATCATCTCTTCAGTAATTCCATCTTCCAACAGTATGTTATTTACCATGCTGTTCATTGTCAACATAGTTTTTGGCTGAAATAAATATCCCTTTCGATCTTTTGGTTCTAGGTTATCAATTATTTTTTTCAGTAACGGAGCCAATGCGCGCTCTTTTTCTTCCATAGTTTTATTAAGATCTGGGGGTGAGTATGTAAAAAGGATTTCTTTTTCAGCATCATGGTAAACAACAGGTACCGGAAGCTGACCTTGAAATCCGCATGCCTGACATTGCGCAATGTTCAATCCACCGGCTAGAATTAAATCTTTCTGTTGAGGATTTTTTCCCCCATCTATCACCTGCTGGATTTCAGCAATAATTGGCTGTTGGCAATTTGGACAACTCGTTTGAATCTTAGACATACTATCTCCACCTTCCAAATTTTGAATGTTTATCTCTCTTCCAATAAATTATTTGTAAATCTCTTTTCTCTGAGCAGCGAAAAACATACCCGAGCCCCTGTATCAGGCCGCGGTTCTACCCACATGCGTCCTTTATGCGCTTCAATAATTGCTCTACTCAAATACAAACCTAACCCTGCTCCTTGAGTGTTCTTTGCTGCTTCGTCAGCCCTGAAAAATCTGTCAAATATATGAGGTATATCTTCTTGTGATATACCTGTTCCCTGATCTTGGATACAGACGATAATTTGCTCTGCCCTGATTTGTCCACTTATTAGAATGTCGCCACCTTTCGGGGAATATTTAATTGAATTGGAAAGTAAATTAAAAAATACTTGCTCTAATCTATTTTTATCTCCAACAATTACTGGAAATTCTTCCGGGAATTGAACCAATATTTTATGGTTCTCGGTTTGAGTTTGTAATCTTTCAGCCATTTCCTCTGCCATCTGACCGATTTTTATTTCCGCTAAATTTAAACTGAAACTTCCTGCCTGCAAGCGGGAGGCGTCCAATAAATTTTCAATTAATTCAGTAAGCCTATCCGCTTCTTCTTCAATTACCTCCAGGGCGTCCTGCACAATTTCGCTATCCCAGGAGACGTCTTTTCTCCTTAGCGTCCCAACGTAGCCTTTTATTAAGGCAACAGGAGTCTTGAGCTCGTGACTTATTACTGATACAAATACACTTTTAATTTCATCTGCTTCCCTGAAATGTGTGATATCTCGCACGGATGCAATTATATTAATTAGGTGACCTTCACCTGACAGCAGCGGTGCATAGGTGATACCAACTGGTACCATTTCTCCCGAAGGCCGTTGCAAATCACCTTCCACGTATAAAATTGCTTTTGCTGTCAGAGGCCACCCGTTTAATTCAGCTTCTTCAAGGGTCTTACCTTTCTGTCGGGATCCCCAGTTGATTATCTGCTCGTGTCCCTTACCCTCAATATCTTTAACATCTTTCCGTAAAATCCTGGCGAACGCCTGGTTGCATTTTTCAATTGTGTGGTCTGCCGAAATAATTACGATTCCGTCCGCAGCAGAATCTAATAACGCATCCAACCGACTCTTTTCCCGGGACACCTGTGTATACAATTGTGCATTAATTACAGCAATAGCTGCTTGATCAGCAAAACTTTGTAATATCGCCCGATCATTTTGGGAAAAAGTTCCTTGATAACCTCTAAATATAAAAATCAGCCCAATAACCCTTTTTTCAGAAATCAGCGGCAACCCTACGCCAGTTAACAAATTCATGCTTGCCCGTTTTGTCAGCATCTGGAGCAACCGATTTACTTCTGGCAATTCCATTCCTGCTTTTTCGTCGTTTTCAGGAACTTCAGCCAAGATGGGTTTTATATGTTGCAAAAAAGTTGGTTGGATTCCATAAGACGCGCCTATATTCCAACCACCCTGTTCTTCTCTCAAGGTGATCAATCCAGCCTTCCCCGCGAGCATTTCAGCTGCTAGTTCCAAAATGCGCTGAAGCAGCTTGTCAAGGTTTAGCTCCTGGGTAAGACTGCGGGTAATTTCAAGCAGATAATCTCTCTGCCGGGTCCGATGATCAGGTAACATTCATTCTTCTTTTTTGCTCAATTTTTTAACCTAAGATTTTATTTTCCTTTCTGCCAAATCAAACACCTGGTTAAAGATCTTCAGCATAAGCTATATGATTTCTGCTGTAAATTTTACCGTGAGCTCCTTTTTGTCAGGACATTCCGCTCTTTTTTGCAATAATATATTTTCTTCAACGGATGGTGCAATTCTGTCGAGTACTTTTAGCGAGTTTTACCCATATAGGATGATAAAATTCTGAAGATATATACAAAAATTTATCAGCTTGGTTTTTTATCGCTTGAACTACTTCAATCTGGCTGTGCCCAGTTCCAGTGACAGCGATTCCGGCAACAAATTCAAGATGCCGATTTCCTTCGACATCTTAAACCCTTGTACCTTTTCCATTATCTATCACAAAAGGATAGTCTCTTGGATGTGAATTTAATCTAATCTTGCTTTCTTCTGCTGCGATCTGTTTTGCCTTTGATCCTGGTACATTCAAGTGTTCCATTTACTGCTCTTTTTTTTGTCTCTCATTACCTTAAATAATTACAATTTATTATTGAGAATGTGGATTATTATATCACGATGGGTTTTTATAATCTTTCATCACAAAGCTCAAAACAGCTGTAAGATTTAGTATATAATCACGCTATGAAACAGCTATTCTCTTTTGATCTTCAAGCAGTTGAAGGCAACGCCCGAGCTGGTATATTTTCAACACCCCATGGATCCATCCTTACCCCAACTTTTGCTCCGGTTGGAACCCAAGCAGCCGTTAAAGGTGTTACACCCGCCCAATTACATGAGATAAAGGCTCAGATTTTGCTTGCCAATACCTACCATCTTTACCTACGACCGGGTGCCGAGGTAATCGCTGATATGGGCGGTTTACACAATTTTATGAACTGGGATAAACCTATTCTCACAGACTCTGGCGGTTTTCAAGTCTTTTCCCTCGGTGAAATCAATGATATCAATGATCAGGGAGTAACCTTCCAAAGCCATCTTGATGGTTCATCCCACGTCTTTACACCAGAAAAGGCTGTTAAAATTCAAGAACAGCTGGGGGCTGATATCATTATGTGTTTTGATGAATGCCCGGAGCCCTATGACCGTTCATACAATGAATCTGCTCTAAGTAGAACACACGAATGGGCCAAACGATGTCAAGAAGCCCATACCCGTAAAGATCAAGCCCTTTTCGGTATCGTCCAGGGCGGAATATTCCCCGACCTCCGAGTTCAATCATCACAGTATATTGCAGAACTAGATTTTCCTGGCAACGCGATTGGGGGTTTGTCAGTTGGAGAAAAAAAATCTGAAATGCTGGAAATAATTGAAGTGGTTACAAAACACCTTCCGGAAAACAAACCTCGTTATCTAATGGGTGTTGGTACACCTCTGGATATCGTTCAGGGAGTTTACCGAGGGATCGATTTGTTTGACTGTGTTAATCCCACCAGGTTGGCTAGGCACAAGGCAGCTTTTACTAGATATGGTAGGATCAATATTTCCGGTAAAATCTACGAAAAAGATCCTAGACCGCTTGTTGAAGATTGTTCTTGTTATACCTGTCAAAATTTTTCAAGATCATATATTCGACATCTTGTAAAATCCAAAGAGATGCTTGCTCCAATATTGTTATCAATTCATAATCTTCATATTTTGATCGACCTGACCTCAGAGCTGCGTTCTGCGCTCATGAGTGGAACTTTTGGCGAATTTACTAAAACTTATTTTGAAAACGCTCAACTCAATGGATGTTCATTATGACTTTATTGCAATCAATCATTCTGGGAATTATTCAGGGCGCATCAGAATTTTTACCCATATCCAGTTCAGGGCATTTAGTATTAGCCCCATTTGTTTTTGGTTGGGACATTCCTCCACGGGAAGCATTTGTTTTTGATGTTTTGGTCCAGGTAGCCACGCTCACAGCTGTGATTATTTATTATTGGAAAGATCTTCTCCAAATTCTCAGGTCAATGATTAAAGGAATAGTGAACCGCAAACCATTAACCGACCTTCATTCCCGCTTGGGTTGGTATCTTGTTTTAGCCACTATCCCGGCAGGGTTAACAGCGTTATTCTTTAAGCACATATTTGAAAAAGCTTTTAGCAGTCCAAAATCAGCAGCTATCTTTCTTATTTTCACAAGTATCTTTTTGCTTACTGCCGAAATTTTTGGCTCCCGAAACAGATCTCTTGAAACAATTAGCTGGATTGACACGCTCTGGATAGGTTTTTTCCAGGTTTTTGCCTTATTCCCTGGCATCTCCCGTTCCGGTTCGACGATTTCCGGCAGCATGCTTCGTGGTTTTAACCGAGAGTCTTCTGCAAGGTTTTCATTTCTAATGGCTGTGCCGGTAATGTCTGCAGCAGGAGTTCTTGCTATTTCAGACTTGCTATCATCCCCCGATCTGCTGTCCAATCTTCCAGTCTACATTGCTGGTTTCATAACAGCTGCCCTGGTTGGCTACCTGGCAATCCGCTGGTTTATATCTTACCTCTCTAAAAAATCTCTCTACCTCTTTGCTGGATATTGCGGTGCACTAGGATTGACTTTTTTGATATTATTATCCCTCTAACCAATCTCAAATGAAACAACTTGGACTTTTCCTCAATCTGTTCTTATTTCTCCTTATTGGCGGTTGCCAGGTTGAGGACATTTTCCCCTTGCCAAAGACGCCTACGCCCTTCCTGATCGGGTTTCCAGCAAATTTAAGCGACCCATTAGTATCTACAATTCTCGATTGCGCCGATACTGTTCCTGGAGGTTCACTACAAACAAACACCTATTCTGAACTATATCCTAATCCTAACGATTTTCATCTCTTGATCTGGCAGGGAAGCCCTGCCCACTATTCAGCTCTGGACAATGATGGACTCTCTTCTTTTGTTGTCATAATAGAAGAAATAGTTGTTATTGTTTCCCCTGAAAATAATTTAACAACTCTATCACCAACTGATCTTCGGTCAATCTTTTCGGGTAAAATCCAAGACTGGTCTAAATTTCCCCAAAGCGGTCTTTCCGGATCTATAGAATTGTGGGTTTATTACGCTGACCATCCACTTCGCATAATTTTTGATAATTCTCATTTTGGAGAATTGGTAATCACAACTACAGCCCTAATAACTCCTTCGCAAGCTGAAACAAATGCATTGATTGAGGGAATCGCCAACGGTATAAGCTACATCAGTAAATCAAAAGTCAGTCCAAATACCAGAATCGTCCCTATATCCGGGGTTCTTGAGACACCTAATCTAACTACACTCGTCATTTTTCAGGACAACGAAGAAATTCGAATTTCCCCCGTTCTTGATTGTTTGCTAGAGACCAACCGATATTAATTTTCTAGAGCAACACATCCCGTATAGCTTTTACCAACCTATCTGGAGTTGTAGGTTTGGTAAGGTATTTTGCTACGCCTAACTCTCTTGCTTCAACCTTTTTCTTTATATCAGTAATCGCACTTAAAACGACTACGGGGGGCATTGGAACCAGCACAACCTGCAATGATCGTAATATTTCGAATCCAGATCTTTCAGGAATCATTAAATCCAAAACGACCAGATCAAAAGGATCTTTTACCCTGTATCCTATCTTAACTTTGTCTTCTACTGTTCCCCAGGATTCAGCTGTTGTTACCCGAAAACCAGCCCTCTCCAAAGACAGTTTTAGCACTTCCAGCGTTTTTGCATTATCGTCAATGACCAAGATATGATATTTCATAACGATGACTCCTCTGACCTGTTCAGTTTCTGTCTGATTGATGAAAATATCTGGCTATAATGACTCTATTTTCAGTTTACCATATAATTAACAATCAATATTTATACCTATAAAATATATAATCATAAATTTTTCTCCGTCAATCGTTTC
>JAUWEC010000190.1 GCA_030608465.1 Chloroflexota bacterium | reverse complement strand
TTGGTCTCATTCAAATCCATATCCCCTCTTACTATGGCAAAGATCAATTTTTCTTTTTCGCCTTCTTGATCCTGAATAGCCGCCATCATGAACACTGCTTTAGCTGTCTTGTGTTCTGGAACCTCTAAAAACTCTGCCAGGTCAATTATGGTTTTTGCATCTGGTGTGGTAACTTTCTTTAGTTTCTTCGGTTTTTCTTCCTCAACTTTTTCCTTTTGCAGCTCTGCAATCTGACGGTTGGCAGAATATCCGCATTCATCACAAATCAGCAGTGTATCTTCACCTACCGGCGTCAAATACATATATTCGTGGGCCATGTTCCCGCCCATCATGCCTACATCTGACTCTACTGCAATCACTGGAAGTTTGCAGCGTCCGAAAATATTAAAATATACCCGGTAGTGGTTGGCATATTGAAGATCCAGTCCCGCCCAATCCCGGTCCAAGCTGTAACTATCCTTCATGGTAAATTCCCTGACACGAATCAATCCAGCCCTCGGACGGGGATCATCCCGCCATTTGGTCTGGATATGATAAATCATCATCGGAAGCTGGCGGTAGGATTGAATTTCATCCTTGATTATATGCACCACTGCTTCTTCATGGGTCATCGCCAGAACCATATCCCGGCCGTTCCGGTCTTGGAAGCGTCCCATCTCAGGACCAACTTTTCCCCATCTTCCGGTAGCCTTCCAGATTTCTGCCGGTTGAACTACCGGCATAGACATCTCCTGTCCGTCGATTTTATCCATTTCATCCCGCATAATGTTTTCAATCTTGGTCAGAGACCGTTTTGCCAACGGCATGGCAGTAAATATGCCGGCGGCTAGCTGGCGGATATATCCCGCCCGAATTAGCAGTTGATGGCTGGTAATCTCCGCGTCAGAAGGGGCTTCTCTGAGTGTCTGACTCAATAGGTTGGACATTCGCATAAGGTATCTCCTCAAACTTCACTCTATTAGACAATATCAGGATAATAAAAATCTCCGGCATTTCAGTCCAGAGAGTTACCATCAACACAATATTTTCGAAACTCCAATTGACCGAAAACCGCTTAGGGATTATTCCGGATGCTAGGGACGGGCGCTTTGGAGTCAATCATAATAAACATATTGAAGGTAGTGTACCAAAGCCTGAAAGGATGTCAAGGCACGTTTACTCTGCCGGGGATCACCAGGACCCGTGAGAAATATCATGAACCCTCCCGTTCAAAGTTTGCAAAATTCACGGGAGTTCCATATGGTAAAATATTTCCAGTTCACTTACACTTTCTGGAAATTATCCCTCTCAGCAATTCTTCCCAACTATACCGCAGGATAACCCCTATGATCCCAATCCGAGATGATAACCCCACCCACAGTGTTCCAATAATCACCTATTTATTAATTGCCTTGAATATTATCTTTTTTATATTTCAAACCATGCTGGGCTCATCTAATGAGCAGTTTATATACCAGTATGCACTCATTCCGGCTGAGGTAACCACCACCCTTTCATTAGGTAGTATGTTCAATATATTTACCAGTATGTTCATGCACGCAGGTTTCGTCCATCTTGGCGGAAATATGTTGTACTTATGGATTTTCGGTGATAATGTGGAAGATCGGCTGGGGAAAGGACGCTACTTGTTCTTTTATATTCTCGGGGGCACAATCGCTTCACTGGCACACATTATAACCAACCCTGGTTCCCAAATCCCGACAGTAGGAGCCAGCGGTGCAATTGCAGCAGTTCTGGGTGCCTATCTGGTTCTTTTCCCCAAACAAAAGGTTTTAACCCTGATTCCCCTGGGGTTCTGGCTCAGGATGACCATGCTCCCTGCCAGCATCGTCCTCGGCGTCTGGTTTTTATTTCAATTTTTCCAGGGAGTTCTATCTCTGGGAGGACCTGATATCGGCGGAGTAGCATTCTGGGCTCATATCGGCGGATTTGTCAGCGGTGTCCTTCTAGGATTATTATTAAAAAAACCAGAAGAAGAATATCCGGCCTATCATTGGTAGACCAGTATTAATCAAAGTACGCTTGATAATACATTCAAGCTGGGTTATAATTTCGCGGCATCGGGATGTGGCGCAGCCCGGCTAGCGCGCGCCGTTCGGGTCGGCGAGGTCGTGGGTTCAAATCCCACCATCCCGACAAAAAACCGCTGGTTTTCACCAGCGGTTTTTTTTCTATTCTGATCAATCCTCTCAAAATTAAATGAGGTTCTATCCTTCATTACAGCAATTGCTGTCTATTACCTTGCTCCTTATTCTGAGTTGAAAGGGGCTGGTAAGATGGCTCCCGGCGCGGTGACCTGCCCGGGGATTTGGGAGCAGGACGGTGACTGGTCTGATTAACACTCGCAGCAGGTGCCCGTTTGCGGACTGATACCGATGCTTTCCTGGACGTGGAAGCGAACTGGAAATTCAGCTGATCCTGACCAAAATACTTCTCACCAGCAACGGAAAACAAACCGATGATCAATACCCGCAGCAGCCAGACCATCACTGCCACAAAGATTGGCACCACTTTCAAGAGAGTTTGACGGGCAACGACCGCGTTCCCTAATGTTTCATGGTTGACAATGGCAATGGATACGCCCCACCAGGTCAACAACGCATTCATGGTGGCAGCAATCAGCCAGGCGCCAAATAAGTACCAGACCTCAGGCTGTTCCCCGACTCTGCCATCAGGAGTAAACAGCCGGGCAATCCCGGCAAAGTCAATGCCGCAAAAGGCAATCGCCAGGATGGTAGCCCAGCGCACACCCCAGAAATTGAGATTTCCCAGCAGGTCAGTCAGGGCAAAATCTGTGGTGCTGTAGTTAAAAATCTCAAATGCAACCAGGGCTGAGACGATCAAAAGGCCAAAAACTACCCCCCGTTTGACCTGTATCCGTTCTGGAATAAAAGGAATGCTGTTGGCGGACATGGTTAACCTCCATTTGTTAGAGAAAATGAGTCCTGTTCTGGTATTGCAGTCCCAGTATAGAACATATGTTCTATTTTGTCAAGATCAATTGGGTGGGGTTTTCTGTTAAAATAGAATTGAGATAAAAAGCAGCTTTACTGAGTAATTATTTTTATGTATCGTATTTGGTCTCCCTGGCGAATGAAATATATCGAAGAAAATTCAGATCATGATGGATGCCCCTTTTGCGAGGCTTATTCTGGATCAGATGATCAGGAGAACCTGGTAATATTTCGAGGGGAAAACTCCTTTGTGATGCTCAACCGCTACCCATATACAACCGGACACATATTGATTTTGCCGGTTCTTCATCAGGAAGAATTGTCTGAATTGGATCAAGATCCCCGGGCAGAAATGATGGAGTTAATAAAACAGGGGGGAGATATCCTTCAGGCTGTTTACCGCCCAGAAGGTATGAATGTAGGTTTAAACCTGGGTGCGGCAGCTGGGGCAGGGATACCAAAACATTTACACTGGCATATTGTGCCGCGCTGGATGGGTGACACCAACTACATGACAACTGTGGGAGGCGTCCGGGTGCTCCCTGAAGCGCTGGAAGATACCTATCAGAAGATTTTTTCTTCCTGGAAATAATTATTGGAAAATTGATTTATAGGCAGTTTTTATTTACCGGTTTTGGGTTTCCCATAGGTATCTGACAATTCAATTACACTCTCATTTGTGGAGGTTGGTCCCTTATGACAATAAAAAACTCGGTAATCCTCAGTGCAGTCCGCACGCCGTCAGGAAGTTTTCAAGGTTCCTTAAGCGGTTTTTCTGCTCCCCAATTAGGCGCTCTGGTAGTAAAGGAAGCTGTCCGTCGAGCCGGCATCCCGGATCCAGAGGATATCCAGGAAGTGATCATGGGTAACGTGGTCTCAGCCGGGTTGGGGCAGAACCCTGCCCGACAGGCCGCTATTCATTCCGGATTGCCCGCAACTGTCGGCGCCTTTACTATCAACAAAGTCTGCGGATCCGGGCTAAAGGCCGTTATGCTGGCAGCCCAGAGCATCCGGGCTGGAGATGCCGATCTCTTTGTCTCCGGGGGGATGGAGTCTATGAGCCAGGCGCCATATCTGGTGGAAGGCAGATCGGGAGGATTGAAGTTTGGACATGCCGTGTTAAAGGACGCTCTTTTACATGACGGTCTTTGGGATCCGTTTGAAGATTGGGGGATGGGCAATGCCGCTGAATTTATTGCCGAGGAATATAATATTTCCCGGGAAGAGATGGATCTATTTGCCTATCAGAGCCATCAGAAAACCATCCAGGCTATTGATGGAGGAAAGTTCAAGGATGAGATTCTCCCCATCGAGATAAAAGGGAAAAAAGGGGTTGTAACAATTTTTGATACCGATGAAACCCCCAGGCGTGATACTACCTTGGAAATCCTGGCAAAGCTGCGCCCGGCATTTGTAAAAGATGGTAAAGTAACTGCAGGCAACGCACCCGGGTTAAATGACGGCGCTTCCGCATTAGTGGTTGCCAGTGAAGGTAAAGCCGCGGAAATGGGAGCGGAACCTTTGGCCAGGATTATTGATTATGCTTATGCGGCTGTGGAACCGAAGTACCTGTTTTATGCGCCTGTAGTTGCTACACCATTGCTGCTGGACAAGATTGGCTGGTCGCTGGATGAGGTGGATTTAATTGAGTTAAACGAAGCATTTGCAGCCCAGGTTCTGGCAGACGGAAAAGCCATGAAAGATTTAGGTTGGGATTGGGATAAAGTAAATGTTCATGGCGGAGCAATCGCTCTCGGGCATCCTATTGGAGCCAGCGGCGCCAGGGTGCTGACCACGCTGATATATGCTTTGAAGGATCGAGGTTTATCCCGCGGTGTGGCCTCCCTTTGTTTAGGCGGGGGAGAGGCGGTAGCATTGGCAGTTGAGCTTATTTAATTTGAAGGAGAAAACCAGATGGCGTTGGAAAAAATCTTTGTAGTTGGTGCGGGGACGATGGGGAACGGTATTGCTCAGACAGCGGCGGTTTCAGGCTTTCAGGTCACAATGATGGATGTGGACCAGGAGCAGCTGGAAAAAGCCAAAGAGGGCATATCCAAATCAGTAGAAAAGTTATTTCAAAAAGAAAAGATATCCCCAGAGGGCAAAGAAAATGCCCTCCAGATTAAGACAACTAGCGATTTTAGCGGGATCGAAAAAGCCGATTTATTAATTGAGGCAGCCACTGAAAACTTTGATTTGAAGCGTAAGATATTTATTGAGCTGGATGAAAAGGCTTCCCCAAAGGCGATCCTGGCGTCCAATACCTCATCCATCAGC
>JAUWEC010000188.1 GCA_030608465.1 Chloroflexota bacterium | reverse complement strand
ATCACCTTCATCGGGCCTATATTGGAGCTTACAGGGTATCAACCTAATGTCGCCCAACAAAGCGAGCAAGCCTTGCGGGGAATAAAACTGATCATTGGACCTATCCCGGCTGTGTTGTTGGCGATCGGGATATTTATTGCCTATAAATACCCGCTGGACAGGAATGAGTTTTTAAAGATCGTTGAAGAATTAAAGAGACGCCGGGCTGCTTGACGAAAGGAAATTTTCCCTCCAGGTAGTTTCCAAGAGGATCGAAAATGAACGAAATTGAAATCAGGAAGGTGCAATCTCGAGGAGAGAGGCGAAAGTTTTTAACATTCCCCTGGAAAATTTATCGGGATGATCCTTTGTGGGTTCCCCCGCTGTTACCGGAACGAAAAAAGGTGATTGACCCAGATCGAGGTATTTTTTTTGATCGTGGAAAAGCGGAGTTCTTCCTGGCATACAAAGAGGGGAAACTGGCCGGTACAATTTGCGCCGCGGAAGACCCACCAACCAATCAGAATAGAGGGAAAAAGGAATGCATGTTCGGATTCCTTGAGTATTTCGAGGATTATGAAGTATTCCAGGCATTAATTGAAAAAGTTATGGAATGGGGGAAAGAGCGGGAATTAGATGCCTTATACGGTCCCTGGAACCTGGATTACGAAGACAGTTATGGTGTGTTAATTGAAGGGCGGGATACACCTCCAGCGCTGATGTGTGGTCATACTCCCTCGTATTATCAAGAATTCATGGATAGATATGGCTTCCAACCTGCCCGGGCTCAAAACGTAGCCTTAAGAATCAGCCTGGAGGACTCCCCTGAATTTCGCCGACTGGTTCGTTTGGCAAAACGGGTAAAATCCCAGGGGAAAGTTGTAATCCGGGAAGCTGATTTTGAAAACTGGCAAGAAGAAATTGATAATGTTCACCGGCTTTTAAACAAAGCGCTGGCACACCTTAGCGATCATATCGGATGGCGTCGGGATGCCCTGGAGGCGACCCTGGAACCATTCCGGACCATTGCCGATCCTTCCTTTATATTATTTGCAGATGTAGATGGAGAAACGGTGGGATTTTTACCCGGTCTCCCCAACTTAAACGAAATCTTCATTGATGTGAATGGATTAAGATACCCCTGGGACATCCTTAAGTTGCTCTGGTTGATTAAAAACCGCAAACCCAACAGCATGACTATTAAGAGCGGTCTTGTACTACCGGAGTTTTGGCAAACCGGGGTCGCTGTAATGTTATTTGAAGGGCTTTTTAATCGGGCAATTGCCCAAGGTTACCAGTGGGTCGATATGTCAATCACGAGTGCAGACAACCCGACCTCAGTTTTAACAGCAGAAAAGATGGGAGCGGAAATATACAAACGCTGGCAGGTATATACTCTGCCTCTTGCCTGATTAAAACCCTGAATAGCCATCAAGGCAGGGCAACTCAAAAGCCCTGTTTTGTGGTGATTATTTGATATCTTGCCATATCAGGGGGAAGGCACTATAATGCACATTGTCCGGGGCGTGGCGCAGTCCGGCTAGCGCGTTGCAATGGGGTTGCAAAGGCCGTCGGTTCGAATCCGACCGCCCCGACCAGAGAAAGAAAAACCGCTGATCATCAGCGGTTTTTCTTATGTTCTATAAACCCTGCAGGAAGCCCTCTTTAACAATAACCCATGTATTCTTTCGCCTGCTGATAGATGGCATAATCCCTATGGTTTAATTCCTGGAATTCGTTCAGGAAATCTGATGTGACGCCCAGGTTCTTGTATTTTGGGTGATCCAATTGGATATTGGAAGGTTTCTGGTTTACAAATCCTTTCCAATCCTTGTTTTTGAGCTGGGCGATGAATCCTGCTTGGCACTCAGCAACTCCGACCAGGTCATAATCTCCCAGTCGTTTACTTCCCAGACACCTGGATTGGAAGTTGTTAAACCTTTCCTCTACTGCAAAATCAACAAAAGAGATTTTTTTGTCAAAGGGAATGTTAACACGCCAATCCACAATACCTTTGGTATTATTCCATTCTTCATACAGAGAGATCATTCGCTCTAATGGATCCTTCAAGATAATACTATAAAACGGATTTTCAAAGACTCCTTTAAAAAGGCTTGGGGAGAAATTTCCATACACTGCAGCAGTGTCCGCTGGGAGTTCCTTA
Source organism: Chloroflexota bacterium (assembly GCA_030608465.1). GTDB lineage: Bacteria > Chloroflexota > Anaerolineae > Anaerolineales > UBA11858 > B10-G9. The sequence continues at coordinate 3,115 of JAUWEC010000188.1, read as the reverse complement.
CGCTTAAACCACAAGTTCTCATCTGAAGGTTCGGTGTTTTCAGTAGAGGAACTGTTGTTAAAGAACGGAGTATTAATCAACAGATTTTTCCCCATTTTTATCAGAGACTGGGTAGGATTAAGTGGTATATCACGCAAGCGGATAAATCTTTTCTTGGGAAGTTTGTAGACCAGAACACGATCAGGACCGTAGATATTCCCCAGTTCAGCTAGGAAGGAAGAGTTAGTAGTTCCCTCGATGTGGATAGTGACATGAACTCGTTGACGGGTGATATCTGCCAAGAATGACTCCTCTTTCTTTGATAAAAAAACTTTATATAGTGTAGCATATCTTGCCTTAAATTCTAGGGGTTTGATTTAATTGAAAATAAATCCTGTCTGATAATTGATTTCAGCAGAATTTTTGTTTAACAATTGATCACGGAAAATTGTTCTTTCTGGGAAATCCCCACTCACAGAAATTGATCCCTAACTTTTCTTTTCTGACAGAACTGACAAAAAGGAGGGTGGAAATAACTTACTATTATTTAATGGTATCAAGTATAAATTTCAGGATTCGCACAATAAGGCAGATGAGTCCCTTTGATGCCGGCACTTAGATTTTCGAGTGCAATTTTTGCCATAGTCTGCCTTATTTGGAATGTTGCAGAGCCAATATGGGGAGTGATAAGACAGTTATCCAGCTTATAGAGTGGATGGCTGGGAGGCAGCGGTTCTGGTTCTGTGACATCCAGCCCAGCAGCCCTGATGTGGCCTTCCTTCAACGCCCGGGTAAGCGCTGTGGTATCGACAATTGAACCTCGGGCAGCATTGATCAGGATTGCAGATGATTTCATTTTCCGGAAAGCTTGTTCATTGATCAGATTAGCTGTTTTTTCAGTCAGGGGTACATGAAGGCAAATAAAATCACTAGTTCTTAATAGCTCGTCCAGGCCGACCTGAGTCGCGTTGAGTTTTTTTTCTTTTTCTGGCAGCGGACTGCGGTTGGTAAAAATAATTTGGGCGCCAAAGGCTGCCAGCCGTTCTCCAACAGCAGAGCCGATTTTTCCCAGACCGATAATCCCGACAATTGAATTTTTCAAATCCACACCCAGCCACCCTGTTGGATCCCAGTTTGTCCAGCGTCCCTGACGGGCATCCTCGCTGGCGGTGGGAAGCCGGCGGCAGACTGCCAAAAGAAGTGCCACAGTTAAGTCAGCAGTTCCCTCTGTGAGTACTCCGGGCGTGTGGCCCACGGCTATGCCCAAACGACTGCAGGCAGCCAGATCAATATTATCGACTCCGACCGCCATGTTGCTGACAACCTTCAGCTTAGGCGCTCTTTCCAGATGTTCTGCTGGGATTGGATCATCCAATAAACAAAGAATACCTTCGGCTTTATCAAGGTATTTTATTAAGCTGCTGTCCAATCCCCGCTCTTCATTTATTCCTTTGATAACGTGATAATCCTCAAGCAATTCGCCCACCCAATCTTCAGGAAGCTCGTGGGTCATCAGTACCAGGGGTTTGTTTAAATTCATCAGTCCTCTCTCAGAATGTGAATAAAAAACAAAGGTCATTTACGTTTGTCCGGGTTACACCAGGAAGCAGTAAATCATCTAGTTTTTCGAAATAAGAGTAGGAATCGTGATTCAGAAGATAGTTTTCTGGCTGTATCTGAAGGGTTTTGCCCCTTAAAAAACTCTCTCCCGTAACAACAGCTCCGGCAGCGTCAGTTACTCCATCTTCTCCGTCAGTTGCCAGTGTTATTAGAGCGGCATTAGGTAGATCATTCAGGATCCTTACTGCGCTTAGTGCGGTTTCGAGGTTTCTACCTCCTCTTCCAATTTCCTCACTGGATTGGAGTGTGACCGTAGTCTCTCCGCCTCCAATAAGGCAAGCAGGCCGCGGTAATGGGTTGCGCTTCCTTGCCATCTGCCGGAGAATCTCTGCTAATTCTATTCCCATCCGACTTGATTCTCCTTTCAAAGGATTGGGCAGGATGCCGGCATTGAATCCTTCCCGTTCTGCAGCCAGGATGCCGGCTTGAACTGCGTCAAAATTGCAGCCGATAATATGGTTATAGACTTTTTGAAAAAGAGGATCTGTGGGTTTGGGTGTTTCTGGATATTCTCCTGAGCACCCTCTATTAATCCGATCCACTACCGTCGGGGGCAGTAGTTTTTCAAGATTAAACTTTTGCATGATATTTAATGCGTCCTGAAAGGTGGAAGGATCAGGCGCTGTTGGACCAGAGGCGATCATGTCTATAGGGTCACCCATGACGTCTGACAGGATCAAAGTGACTATTTTTGCAGGGGCTGCAATACTTGCCAGCAGGCCACCTTTTACCGAAGAGATGTGTTTCCTGATTGTGTTGATTTCTGTAATATCCGCACCGCAGCCCAATAAGATTTGATTGGTAAAAATCAGGTCCGGCAGTGAAATCCCCGGAGATGGGGCTGATAAAAGTGTTGATCCGCCCCCTGATAAAAGGATAATCACCAGGTCACGGGAATTCAGTTCAGACAGTTGGGCCTGGATTACCTTTGCCGCTGTGATGCTGTTTTGGTTGGGTACTGGATGACCGCCCTGGAAATGTTTAATAATCCCGGCATATTTTTCCGGCAGTTGATCGGCTCCGGGTTTTGTCAGAATAATTCCTTGGGTCAGCTTGTCACCCAGGAGGTCCGCAGCAGCCATTGACATCGGGTAACCAGCTTTACCGATTCCGATAAGGATAATCCGGTCAAATGCTCTTAAGTCCAGGGTTTCACCGCCAAGCTGGATGCGGTCACCTTTCCTGACCAGAGATTTTTTTACCACTTCTCCGGGTTCAACGGCAGCTAGTGAAGCGGAGAGGATTTTGGCAACCTTAATCCCTTCGGAATGTTTAATTAATGAGCTCGTCAAAAATGCTTCTGGGGACAGGATCATAACAGAGTGCTGGCCTGAATACATTGGGGAGAATTGTTTTTTGGTGAGTTAACAAAGCTTGATACCGGGTAAGCCTGCATGACAGCTGCCAGGTAAGGTTTTAAGAAAGGTTGAAAATCTTCCGGACGGCCTTCTTCCGGTTTCAGCCAATCAGCATAACTTTCAGGAGGCAGAATTACTGGCATCCGGTTATGGATAGA
>JAUWEC010000250.1 GCA_030608465.1 Chloroflexota bacterium | reverse complement strand
GGGCTATCTCACAATCTGCTTTAGCAATCGCCAAATATCTTTTCACCATCTCCAAGGATGAATGCCCCAAGATTCTTTGAAGAGTAAAGATATCCCCATCATTCCTGAGAAATTCAATCGCAAAACACCTTCGAAAATCATGGATTCCTAGAACCTCAACCTTGGCATCCTGCACCCTTCTACGGATGATTTCCCTCAAACCAGAATAAGCAAGACGACAACCATCATTTGTAACCCACAAGGGTGAATGGCTAAATACCTCTTTGCGGGATTTTAGATATTTACGAACTTTTCTTCTACAATTTCTGCCAATATAGACGGTTTTAACTTTGTCTCCTTTTCCATGAAGTATTCTTATCTCTCCATTTATTAAATCAACATCTCCCATATCAATACTTAGAAACTCACTGGCTCGACATCCTGTATCAACTAAAGAAAGTAATATGGCTTTATCCCTCTCAGCCAGGCCTGTTTTGTAGGCGTTAACCATCTTCATGACATCATCAATTGATATGCCTTCTCTGGGATTGTTGATTACTCTGGGTGGAGATATTTTCTTGATAGGATTTTGAAAATCTTCAGATTCTTTTTCCCACCAATTAAATAAGCTCCTCAAAGACCTGTAGTGGGCATGAACTCCCCCATTGTTGCTGGTTTCCGAGAGCCGCAACAGGTACAACCGGATATCGGCTGCTGATATGTCATCCATCTGGATGAAGCCTTTGGGTTGAATATACTTCCTGAATCTTGAAAGTTTTCAATTTAGAAGTCTATTATTCTCGGAAATAACCCCCTGCTCTTTCTGTCTATGATAAATCCCTCCAGTTCTTCATATAATGTCCCATCGATTAATAAGAAGATCCGTTGCTTGGTTTTCTGTTCATACATAACAAAAAGCCTCCTTTTACCCCACAATCAGGGTAAAGAAAGCTTTAGAACTAATCCTGGCGTCTTTAGCGCCCTCGGCAGGATTCGAACCTGCAGCCGTCGGATTAGAAGTCCGGTGCTCTATCCATTGAGCTACGAGGGCATGTTATCCAGCTGTACTACCGACCCTTATTTTCTGGGGACGGGCCGGATTCCTTTATAAACCCGCGGACCGGAAATGGTCTGTAAAATTTTCTGAGATGGCCGATCGAGTACTTCTGCCAGCTCTTCCGGGGATAAGGGCTGGTTGCCGTTGGACAGGAAAAGACGAAATAGGGCTTCGGTGAGTGTTGTGTACTCGGTAATGAACTGCTCTTCCTGCGCGCAATGGGAAATCAAAGTGTGCTGCAATCCATCCACGGATTGTACCTCCGCGGTTTCAGGATCAATCCAATCTACTTCCTCATCGCCGGCTATGTCCGCATACAATTCCTGGTGTTCTTCACAGAGACAGCTCCGTAAATGAACCCGCCAGGAACGGTCGGTTTCTTTCCACCAATCGAAGTCTATTTGAAACGGTGTTTCAACCGTAGGTTTCAACATACCCGATAACTTAGGTTTTGACACCGCTCCTCTCCTTCCTCCAAATCTGGTTTAAATTATTTCCCTTCAGAATCATCAAACCGGAAATGCAAATCTCCCACATGGACAAACCAGGGCCTGGTTTCCAGCAAGGACATCAGCGGTCCTGGCGGGCAGCGGCGGACAGTATTTACAGCCGCGTACAATTCAGTCACATGAACATGTCCCTGAGGGTTAAGTTTTGTCAGTTCACGCACAGTATTCACTATAATTTGTTCAAATGGCGGCGGCTCATCCTGGTATCTATCCCAGACTAAATCTACAGGATCAATATCCGGGACGACTACCGCCATCCTTTCATTATAATCGGACGAAATAATCTGCTTAAGGGTAGCAAAAACCAATTCCCCATCAGATCCTACCAGGATCGTACGCATCCACTGTTTGGTTGAGCGGGAGCTTTTTGTTTCGACGATCACTTCACCGGGTTCTTGCCCAGGCATGATGGTGATAATGCCTCCTGGAATCAACCCATTCTTCTCATACCATTGCTTTAATCCCGAAACATAACGTTCTTTTCGGACAACCCAGCCAGGAAACCGCTCACCGGTTTTCCCGTCAATCAGGGTAAAGCGAATCCGGGGAGCTTCATATGCTGTCGGAAATAACGGCAGTATCCGCTCAGATAAGGGAAGCGTTCCCACCCGCCAATGGGGAAAGATTAATTGGATTTCAACTTTTTTCTCTGCTTCCAGGCGGTGATCTTCCCAGGGAGTTAACTCATCATCCAGAGATTTCTCCAAAGCGAGCATCTCCTCAGTTAACGAGTCTTTATCATACTCAATTGGTATATACTGCAAGTGCAGCGGTGTTTCCTGAACACTCTCTGGTTCCAGGGCTTTTAAGTACCAAGCAACAATTCCCGCCGGACCCACTTCATCAAACCGAGGGTCTTCCTGCAGTGCATGATCAAGAGAAAATTCGATCAAATTTGGATTAACATCTGCTGGCAAATCTATTTCCTTTACCAGTTCAGCGGTAGAAAGTGGGCCACCCTGGTTCATATCCAGGACAGCTTCTGCCAGATTCAAATGTCCTGTGTTTACATCGACCAGCAGTGCTTGCAGGAACCAGCGTCCCGCGATCTGAATAAAATCCTCAGAGCCTGATAATCCCAGCTCAATTTGCTTGATAAGCAAGTCACTGAACTCAGCGGCCACAGTTTCCGGATTTAATGAATCTGCCTGAGCAGCTTCCGGGGGAATATTCAGGAGATGATCCTCAAGACCAGAGGCAAATTCATGCTGTTCTCCACCTTCGAATTCAACCCGAATAACGCTGAATTGACCAACAGCGGGATTTCCGCCAGACCTCAGACCAACTACTTCACCTTTTTGCCACTCAAATGCGGGGAAAACTAACTTTTTCCCCACCTCATATTGATCTTTTGGATAAAAGATATCGTTCCCATCCAGACGTTTCTTTTCCAGGCGG
>JAUWEC010000112.1 GCA_030608465.1 Chloroflexota bacterium | reverse complement strand
ATAGCATGGCGGGTAAAGAAAAGCTAGTGTTCTTTATTTTAGTTTCTCTTTCTGCTGGAAATATCAGGCTGTACTTTTCCTCCCTGTTTGCCTAGTCATTATTTCGGTATTACCTCCCGAACGATCAAATCTGAAAAACTTATTGTGACCGCTGTCTCCCCTACTGATCGGGCAAACACTCCAAAAGAACCCAGGCGCAATTCTTGATCGACAATAGTAAATTGGGGATCGCCATTTACAAAAACCCGTATTTCATCCTGGAGAGCAAGAACCTCGAGCTTCGATACACTTGGAGCCCCCGCAGGAACCGATGCGCTTCTGGTCCAGGGGTAAAGCACGAATGTTCCCCCACCCACAATCTTATCCATCCGGACCTCTCCGTCACAGGAAAGGGCAAAGCGGTAATATTGATTCCTCCCGAAAACCCGAAATAAAAACCCGTACTCATCCCTACCGGTGCACAAAACCGGATTGGCTGTGATCTCTGCATAAAAATCCTGCAGATCCGGTTTCTCAAGCGTCCCGACCAACAACGATCTGGGTTCATAAATAATGATATTAATCTCACCATTGGAAATATTAATTTGTCCCATGTCAGTTTGAGGAACTGTCCATTGATCTGAAGAGAGAAATTCATCCTGAAAAATGATTTCCCCAATCTCTGACATTAATTCCTGAGTCGGGGTGACGGCAATGGTTGGTAATTGCTCCGGTGTTGGCGAGGAAGGAAACCACTCAATCGTAGGAGTTGGATAAGGGGTAATCGTGGGAGTAGCAGTCGGAAGCGGCTCCAGGGTAGAAATCGACAGACAAGCGCATAATACAATAAGCGGAAGATTTATCCAGATCTTTTTCATAATCAACTTAACGAATGATTACCTGGGACCGCTCCGGCCCTACCGAAATAATTTTAATCGGCAATGCCGTCAATTCTTCTATCCGGATTATATAGTTCTGAGCCTGATCTGAAAGTCCGTCCCAGGAACGGATAGAACTAACATCTTCGTCCCATCCCGGAATATCTTCATATACGGGTTGATACTGTGAAAGGTCTGCAGGTCCCCACGGCAGATTGTTGTAGACTTCATCTCCGTCCTGGTAGCTGGTGCAAATTTTCAAGGAGTCTAATCCAGATAATATATCAAGTTTTGTGATTGCCAATTCAGTTATCCCATTCACGCGGACTGCATAACGCAGCAGCACAGCATCTAACCAGCCAACCCTGCGCGGTCTTCCGGTAGTGGTTCCAAATTCGTCCCAATCATTTTCTCCAGTTCCCCTTAATCTTACAGCCGCATCCCCGAACAATTCTGAGGGGAACGGTCCCTCCCCCACCCGGGTCTGAAATGCCTTAACCACACCGATTACTCGATTTGCTGTTCCTATTCCCAATCCTAAGCCCACCAGGGCTCCCGGTGCAGTTGGAGTCGAGCTTGTCACATAGGGATAAGTCCCATGATCTAGATCAAGCAACGTTCCCTGAGCCCCTTCCGCCAAGATGGATTTTCCCTGTTCCAGTGCTTTATATGCAAATAAACCCACCTCAGTGATATAGGGAGCCAAAATATCTGCATAACCGCGATAATCTCGGGCGATCTTATCAGCATCCAAGGGTGTCTGCATTTTAAATGCACTAAGCTGGGAATTTACTTGGTTGATGTGATCTTTTACAGCAGCCTCAAATTTCCCAGGGGTTAACATTTGCTCCATTCTCAAACCGGACCGGGTAACTTTTGCCGTATAAGCAGGACCAATACCTCGTTTTGTGGTACCAATCTTCTGATTTCCCCTGGCTTGCTCCAGCGCTGTATCTAGGGCGATATGACCGGGTGTAATCAGGTGGGCGGCATGAGAGATTTTAATTCTTTCGTTAGTTATTGGGACCCCGGACTGGCGAACCTGATCCATCTCATTCAGAAGAATCGCCGGGTTTATAACCATGCCATTCCCCAACAATCCAATTGTATGAGGATGCACGACCCCCGAAGGCAGCAAGTGCAGTTTAAAAGTCCTATCCTCTACTGTAACAGTATGCCCGGCATTATCCCCGCCATAATAGCGGGCAACCATATCAGCCTCAGCTGCCAGCAAATCTACAACTCTGCCTTTGCCTTCGTCTCCCCATTGAGCCCCGACAACGATTGAAAACGGCATGATCTTCTCCCGTGGAAATAATATGATTTCTCTCACTGATAAATCAATAAATATTCCCGTATCGTAAAGTATGATTAAACGTTAAAATCATTCTAGCACAACAAATCAAACTCAGTGAACCACGATAAGAAGAGGGTTTATTTCGCCACAACTAAAAGGAGTGGTATATGCCAAAAAGGACGGTATTAATTACGGGGGCTAGTGGTGAAATCGGACAGGCTTTAATAAAATCCCTGGCTGGTGATGAACTCACGACCCTGATAACCGTTGATCTCAAACCACTTCCAGATGAGCTAATGGAAAAATCGACCCATTTTGTTGGTGATTTACTCAATAAGGAATTGCTTTCTCTGCTAGAAGAAAAATATGATTTTAACCTGATTTTTCATCTGGCTGCTGTTTTGTCAACAACAGCTGAATATAATCCGCTTCTGGCCCATAAAGTCAACACCTGCAGCACAATTGATTTACTGGAGATGGCTACCCGTCAATCACAAGAACAATCCAAGCCCGTTAAGTTCCTTTTTCCCAGTTCAATTGCCGTTTATGGATTGCCTGACCTGGAAACCAAAAACCAGTTCATGGCAATAAAAGAACATGATTGGACCGAACCAACCACCATGTATGGTTGTTCAAAACTTTATTGTGAAAAGGTGGGAATTTATTACAGCGAGTATTATCAACAGCTGGCAGATCAGGAACCAATACGACTTGATTTTCGAGCACTGCGGTTTCCCGGTATAATCAGCGCTTTTACGATTCCCAGCGGTGGGACAAGTGATTTTGGTCCGGAGATGATTCATTTTGCCGCTCAGGGTAAACCCTATGATTGTTTTGTCCGAGCTGATGTCCGGATTCCATTTATGGTCATGCCAGATGCAGTGCGGTCCTTGCTGATGTTAGCTAACGCGCCAAAGGAAAATCTTCAGACCCGGATATATAATGTGACCAGTTTCAGCTTATCTGCCCAGGATTTTAAAGATCTCGCCCAGAATAGTTTTCCAGGAGCTGAGATCAACTTTAAACCCGATCCCAAAAGGCAGGCAATCGTCGATACCTGGCCTGCGGATATTGACGACAGCGCTGCCCGGAATGATTGGAATTGGAAACCTGAATACAATATCCTGGACGCCTGCCAGGATTATCTGCTGAAAAATATATCTAAACTGTACAATCTCTAATAAAATTGTGTCCTATTTGATAAATAGCGATCCGTAATCCTGAGCGGATTACGGATCGCTATTTATGGTTATATTGTAGTATGATGGTAAAAGATTCATTTCAGAACAAACCCACATCTATTGGTGAAAAATCCAGTCATGGCTAACCAAACATCTCCTCAGATTCCCGGACCGATCGCCCTTTTTGGATCTGGCGAAACAGCACCCAGCGGGCAAAAAATATTTGATTTTCTGTTTAAAAAAATCGCTGTCTCGCCCCTGGTGAGTATCTTAGAAACCCCGGCCGGTTTTGAATTAAATTCTGAAAAAGTGGCCAGGAATGTGGCTGAATTTATCCAAGATCATCTGAAGAACTACAAACCTCGGACAAAGGTAATTCCAGCCCGGAAAAAAGGGACGGATTTCAGCCCTGATAATCCAGATATCGCACTGCCCATCTTGGAATCAGATCTGATTTTCATGGGTCCGGGTAGTCCTACCTATGCTGTACGGCATCTGGAAAAGACCCTTGTTTGGGAATATATAATTACCCGCCACCGGATGGGAGCAGCATTGGCACTATCAAGCGCTACAACAATTGCTATCAGCTCTTCAACTCTTCCGGTATACGAAATCTACAAAGTCGGCCAGGATATACATTGGCAGCCGGGACTTAATTTCTTTTCACCATTCCAACTTTCTCTGGTTTTTATTCCCCATTGGAACAATACTGATGGTGGAGTTGATCTAGATACCAGCCGCTGTTTTATGGGGCGATCCAGATTCAACGCATTATTAAATTTACTTCCTTCCGGGCAAGTGGTGATAGGGATCGATGAGCATACTGGGCTGATCATAGATTTTCAGAATGCCTGCATCCATGTGATTGGTTCAGGGAATGTAACCATCCTCTCTGAAGACTCTGAACGTATTTTCCCGGGAGGCAGTGCGATTAATCTTTCTGAACTGGGAGATTACAAACTCCCTGATCCCCAAACTGGCATATCGCCAGCAAGTTGGAAGACAGCTCTTAAAATCCAGCAAGAGGCAACCGACAGGATGATTCCCCCCAAAGATCTCCTCGAATTGGCAGAAAAGCGAGAACAAGCCCGGAAAGAAAAAGACTGGCAGGCTGCGGATAATCTCCGCTTAAAGATTGAAGAGAAAGGCTGGACCATTCAGGATTCAACGCATGGTTTTATATTAGAGAAGATATAAAATTAGAACTTGGAACGGATCAAGTTACCCCGTTTGATTAGTAGTTTAGAACTCGAACACAGGAAAGGAGTATTACCGGATGCAGAAAAAACCAACCCTTGGATATATCGGATTGGGCTTGATGGGAAAACCCATGGCCTTAAATCTTCTAAAGGCAGGCTACCCGCTGGTTGTGCATAATCGCAGCCGCGAAGTAGTAAAATCCCTGGTCAAAGAAGGCGCAGAAGAAGCTTTTTCACCCCGGGAAGTCACCTCCCTGGTAGATATCGTATTCACAAATCTTCCAGACTCCCCCGATGTGGAATTGGTAACCCTGGGAGAAAACGGAATTCTTGAAGGTGCAAAAGACGGGTTAATCTATGTTGATCATTCCACGATCAAACCTTCATTGGCTAGAAAAATCGCTCAGAAATTCGAGGCTGTGGGCGCTTTCTCTCTGGATGCACCGGTAAGCGGTGGAGATATCGGAGCCCAAAAAGGAACCCTGGCGATTATGGTTGGCGGTCCTAAACTAGCATTGGAGAAAGTGTTTCCCATTTTTGAAGTTGTTGGAAAATCCATCACCCATGTCGGTGATGCTGGATCGGGCCAAATTGCGAAAGCGGCCAACCAGATTATGGTTGCAGCTCAAATGGTTGCGATGGCAGAGCTGCTAATCCTGTCGAAAAAATCAGGGGCTGATCCTGCCAAAGTAGTTCAAGCAATTCAGGGCGGCGCTGCCCAGTGTTGGACACTGGACGTAAAACCTAATAGGTTGTTTTCAGGGAATCGAGAGCCTGGTTTTAAAGCCTATATGCAGGAAAAAGATTTGAGGATCGTCATGGATACTGCCCGGGAGTACGGTATCCCCCTCCCCTCTGCCGGGATCCATACCCAGCTGTATTCAGCAATGCTCCAGATGGGTATGAGGGATCTGGATAACTCCGCAGTAATCGGCGTACTGGAAAACCTGGCTTCCATCACTTTACTAGAGTAACCATCAATGATTCTGGAATTTAAAAGGTCTAATCTACAATTGAGGGTATGAATCGGTTCTGCTGGAATGATTTCAGAATCATTCCAGCGATTCAATCACCATTTGGAGCTTATATCTTAAATTCTGAAACCCAGCGGAGAGCCTTCCTTCAACTGGGTTTCCTGCTATAAAGATATAATGCAGGCATAAATAAACACAACAAAGAGTGATTATGAAAAAAGCTCGAGGATTTATCAAGAAACTGTCATTGGAAAAAAAGGCTCTAAAAGATTATTTACTTATCCTTCTTGGGTCTACTTTGCAAGCAATTTCACTGCGGGTTTTTCTTATACCCGCTAAACTGGCCAGCGGCGGAGTCAGCGGCTTGTCACAGATTATCAACAATTTTACTGGGTGGCCAATAGGGCTGATGGTTCTAATCGGGAACATTCCTTTATTCATCATGGGTTGGGAATTTCTGGGAGGTCGCCGATTTGCAGCCAGAACTGTTATTGCAATCCTCACGTTCTCGGTTCTGATAGATATCCCACTGTCCTTATTGCCAGCAAATGGAATAACAAAAGATATCGTGTTAAATGCCCTTTATGGTGGAGTTGTCAGCGGCATTGGATTTGGCCTGGTGTATCGGGGCAGAGGGACCAGCGGCGGCTCGGATATCCTGGCTCGGATATTAAGCAGCTGGCGGGGGATCCCGGTCACACAAAGCTATTTAATCACTGATGCAGTAGTTATCTTCCTGGCCGGCATTGCTTTCAGCTGGGAAAATGCGTTATATGCGCTGGTAATGCTTTACGTCAGCGGGATAGCCGCAGAATCGATCAGCCAGGGTTCAAATATACTCCGGACTGGATTGATCATAACAGCTTCGCCAGATCCTATTATTAACGAAATCTTCACCCGCTTAAGAAGAGGTGTCACAATTATGGATGGAAGGGGTGGTTATTCAGGTGAGGAAAAATCCATTCTTCTATGTGTAGTCACACGGGCGGAAATCCCCCACCTGAAAGCATTAACCAGGGAATTGGACCCCAAAGCTTTTTTGATCATAGGTCAGGCGCATGAGGTCCGGGGAGAGGGTTTTTTGCCCATGGAGGAAGAATAAATTCTCTCACAAATTCATGCAACTTTATTTAATTAACTCCGTATATTGGTACAGGGCATCCCGCAAGGAGAAGTTTAGTGTGTAACACCGAGCAGCAATGGATTGCTGAAGCAAAAACCGGCAATAAAAATGCGTTTGCAAAATTAGTCGAAAAATATCAGAAACCGGTCTACAGTGTTTGTTATCGGATGTTGGGTACACCTACGGCAGCGGAAGATGCTGCCCAGGAAGCTTTTATCCGAGCTTATCAAGCAATTGACCGCTACGATACTTCCCGATCCTTTGCAACCTGGGTCTTATCAATTGCCTCAAACTACAGCATCGACCAACTGAAGAAAAAGAAAGTAACAATTCTGTCAATAGATAACGAAAAACATTCCTGGCTTGCACCACCCGACCCGGGTCTCAGTCCGGAAAAAGCTGCTCTGGAGAAAGAAAAACTTGGACAAATCCAGTCTCTCCTGACAGATCTTAATGAAGTAGACCGGGCTGCTGTAGTTCTTCAATACTGGCACGATTATTCTTACGAGGAAATCGCAGATACTTTAGATCTAAGCAGCAGTGCGGTAAAAAGCCGTTTATTCCGTGCCAGACGTTTAATGGCAGAAAAGTGGCAAGAAATGCAGTTGCCTTCTGTGCCGGCAGTACATTCAACTGCAAAAAGGATTACACATGAAACATCAACAATATGAAACCTGGATTCTGCTGGATACTGAACTCGATCAAGATCAGCATCGTGATCTCCAAGTTCATCTAAAGCAGTGCTCCCAATGCCAATCCCTTCACCTGGCAACACATCAAATTGCGCATCTCTTCAAGAACAGCCCGATTCCTGAACCCAACCCTGGATTCAGTACACGCTGGATGACCAGGATGGAAAAGGTTGAGAACAGGAAAAACCGGTTAATTCTGGGAACAACAATCAGTGTTATTTCTATAGCAACCCTGCTGCTGCTCTCAAGTGTTGGTATTCAAATCAGGGCAGGAATAGCATATTTTCCGCAATTAATGCTGGAAATGATTACTTTAGTCGCCAAATGGATAATTTTCCTGAATCAATTAAGGGATATTGTCTCTCCCTTATTCAGGGTTGGCATGAAATTAATTTCACCCGTCTGGTTGTATACTCTTGGTTTCAGCCTGAGCGGGATTACTGGTGCCTGGATGCTTTCACTGATCAAATCCAGGACAATACAGAGGGAGTTGCACTCATGAAAAACATTTCCCGATTCATCTTATTGCTGCTGCTCATCACCGTAGTTATCATCCCCGCAACAGTATCTGCATCCGGGTTCGCGGATGATAAAGTTGTCTTTGGGGGAAACTTTACTCTGAGATCAGGCGAGGTATTAAATGGTGACCTGATTGTACTTGGAGGGAATATTGTATTAGAAGTTTCCTCAACGGTTAACGGAGATACAGTTGTCCTTGGCGGCAATGTAACTTCAAATGGAACAATTAACGGCAATCTGGTTGCCATGGGCGGAATCGTTGAACTCCTGGATCAAGCTCGGATCAACGGAGATCTCACCGTTCTCGGTGGCAGTTATGAACAGGCAGAAGGTGCTGTCATCAGCGGGAACATCATCACAGAAGAGAATGTTCCCTTTGAGTTCAACTGGCCGGACAGGATTGCTTTATTTGATGGGAATTTCCCTGCTATGCAATTCCAGCAGCTGCCGTTAGTCTCCGCCTCCTGGTTCTTATTCCGGATTCTGATCTGGACCGGATTGGCTATCCTGATGGCTCTGTTTATCCAAGATCAGGCAGCAGTCATCAACCGGACCGCATTTGGTCAACCCTTTATGTCAATTCTGGTTGGATTAGGAGTAATATTAATCGCACCCCTGGTCATGCTCGCGTTGATCATAACTATCCTGCTCAGTCCAGTCAGTTTGCTCGGTATTTTTGCTCTGGTTGCGGCCTGGGTTATCGGTCTGGTCGCCTTGAGTATTGAAATCGGAAGGAAACTGGCAGAAGCTCTCAATCAATCCTGGCCTGCCCCACTTATGGCTGGTCTCGGTATGTTCATCCTCTCACTTTTCTTTAATGGTTTCAACCATGTTGTATCCTGTGTAGGCTGGCTGCCAAGATTTGTATTAGGACTCTGGGTAATGGGTGCTGTAATACTGACTAGATTTGGCACTCGGGAATATCCAGAAACTGACACTATTGAACAAGTTGAACCTGTCCTCGAGCAGATTCCGCCAGCGTTTGCTTCTGAAGAAAAACCGGACCCGATTGTGGTTAAAGCGACAAAAGCAGCAAGGGAACTTGCCGAAACAGAAAGTCTTGACCTGAGCAAAATCAAAGGCACAGGGACTGATGGGAAAATCACTTTGACTGATGTAAAGAAGGCTCTGAAAGATTAATAAAACTTAGAATAGATATTTTTCTGAGTCACCATC
>JAUWEC010000093.1 GCA_030608465.1 Chloroflexota bacterium | reverse complement strand
ACAGTTGGGGAGGGAACAGGAGTCCAGGTTGCCGGCAGAACACCTTTAGGAGTGGGAGTTGGTGTGTTTGTTAAAACCAGAGCCGGAAGGGTGGTAGGAGGCAGTGGGTTTAAACTGCTTTGCGGGTTGATAAATATAATTGCAAACAGCAGCACAACTATCACGGTCCCTGCCACAAATATGCCGGAAAGAACATTTAGCAGGCATCCTGAGCTTCGCTTCTTTTCAGGAACCAGCTGCTCACTTTCTTCGAGGAATTCTTCAATCGGATCGGACATAAATTTACTCCTGGGAGCAACTTATGAAGGGAGTGTGATTTGTATTGTACTCAGTTTCCAGCGGCGTTCAAGCCAATCATCCAGTGCTTGTTCCTGCAGGATCTGCCGGATAGCTGGGTCAAGCGGCCGGTTCCCCTCTTTTTCGAGTACCTTGATGATATGATAACCGATTTTTGTTTCTATAATATCACTAGTTTCTCCAGCCTCGAGACTGAATAAGATTTGATCCAGTTCTGGAATGGTCAAGAAACCGGGCGGGAACCATCCCAGATCACCTTGTGTCTGCGGATCATGGGTTTTGGCTAGCTGGGAGAAATCTTTCCCGGAATTCAGGTTCTCCAGCGTTTGTTCAGCTGCAGTCAGATTGTAATATAACATCTGCTGGGCATGAATTTGTTCCATTTCAAGAGGCACATCCGTGATGATTTGGTCCCTCATCCAGGCTGCCTCCAGCGACCTTTTTAAATGGTTTCGGAAACTTTCCTCCGTGAAGCCATAAACTGCCAACCAACCAATAAGAGGTTGATCTTCTGTTTCCAATCTGGCAATTCTTTCATCCAGATCGGTCTCTGAGATCTGAAATCCTTCTGATGCGGCTGCTTGGGCGAGGAGAGTGAGGTTTATCAAATCATTAATAACTAGGGATTGATCCTCTTCCGTTAGATCACGATTCACAGCTGCTTTGTATCGAGCAAGTTCTTCCTGATAAGCAGCAACCGTGATAATGTCCCCGTTAACAACCGCTGCAGTGGGGATGGGGGTGGAAGGAGGAGGAAATGGTGTTCGGGTTGGTAAAACCAGTGTGGCAGTTCCCTGTGGAGCCTCCGTCGTTCCTCCGCATCCACTGAGGAAGGTTACGATGATCAATATTAACAGAAGCACTTTTTTTGTTGTGGGCATGATGCTCATATGTGTAGATTATAAACGCTTCTAAGTCCCCTTTATAAGGAAATCTCAATTTTTATAAAATGGCTGTATAATTAGTAAAATACAATCGGACCCAATATATATTAAATTCTGACTCTAATAGCTTTAGGAGGTTGTTAATCCATGGTTGATCCCCAACTTCTTCGGAACTTAAAAGAAGAAAGCGCTGATTTAAAGAGGGAGAATTCGAATTTAAAAGAAGAAAACAGCCGGCTTTGGAATGTTATCCATGCACTAAATGAACTGCAGTGCAACCTGCAGATTTTTTCTACCTCATCAGATTTGCTTGAGATGGTGATGAATATTCTTACAATTGCTTTGGAGGCTGTAGAATCTGAAAATGGTTCAATCCTGCTGCTGGACGAAGAGAGTGATGAACTGGTTTTTGTTGCTGTAGTAGGGGTTCGTCAGGAGGAGTTGACAGATTATCGAATACCGGCGGGTGCAGGTATTGCGGGATGGGTCAAAACCCATAAAAAATCTGCCCTGGTACCCGATGTAAAGAAAGATGACCGCTGGATCTCAGTAGTCGACCAGTCGATTGGATTCCATACTCGTAGTTTAATGGCAGTACCATTAATTCTAGAAGACAGAGTAATGGGTGTGATGGAAGTGGTCAACTCAATGCCTGAGGACCATTTTAATGAAACCGATCTGTCTCTCTTACTGTTGGTTGCCCGCCTGGCTTCCTTTGTTTTTGGATGTGCTGAGGAAGCGCTGAATAAATCTGATAATACGGTTAATGAAAATAATCTTAACTAACGCGATACAATAGGTTCAACCCCCAATCACCCTCCGGGTCTTGACAGATCGGATTTTTTGACCATAATTAGATAACATTAACATTGATTAATTAAATAGAACAGAAAACGCTGAAGGAGAAAAGTAGTTTGGTTTGTCGCTGACAGGGAGTGTGAGGCAGAGACTGAGACCCCGCACCAGATCGTAAGCCAAATGAAGTTCCCTCCTGAGTGCTCAGGGGAAAGATTAAATCTCGAGTAGTCTGAGCCGCAGCCCCGGCGTTACAAGGGGAACCAATCGCATATTGTTTATTATGCTGTTAGGATAAAGTGAGCCGTTTGACTGGCTAAATTGGGTGGTACCGCGGGTAACCCCGTCCCTTTGTGGGGCGGGTTTTTCTTTTTCCAGGAATAACCAGGGAAGGAAAAACCTGCTCGGGATCCCGCAGAAATCAGGAGGAATTATGGAAGGAAAACTGGAACTGATACGAAGGGAAGCTTTATCGGCTTTAGAACTGGTCGATGATGAGAAGTCATTAGAGAACTGGCAGGTTAAGTACCTTGGGCGCAGTTCCGAGTTAATGGAGATATTTAAAGCGCTGGGTACGCTGTCCAAAGAAGAAAAGCCGGTTGTTGGCCGGACCGCAAATCTAGTTAAAGTAGCCCTTGAAACTGCTTCTGGTGAAAAAGAAATTTTGTTTAACCAACGCAGGATTAATCAAGACCTGGAAGGGGAAAAAATTGATGTCACCCTACCAGGACGAAGAACGATAAGCGGAAGTATTCATCCAACGACCCAAACCTTAAGGGAGATCTACCGCGTCTTCGGAGATATGGGTTTTCAGATCTACCGTTCCCGCGAAGTGGAAACAGACGAATACAATTTCCAGCTGCTTAATTTCCCGCCTCATCATCCTGCACGGGATATGCAGGATACTTTCTTCATCACCAGTGATAAGGATCGCGGAGATAATCCGCTTTTACTCAGAACGCATACTTCCCCAGGGCAGATCCATGCCATGTTAGAACATACCCGAAAGTATCCCGAGGATCCTCCTCCGATTAGGATTATTCTGCCGGGGATGTGCTATCGATACGAACAGATCACTGCCAGGTCGGAAATTCAATTTAATCAGGTGGAAGGGTTGGCTGTAGGAAAAGGGATCACCTTTGGCGATTTAAAAGGAACACTGAGCAATTTCGCCCGCAGAATGTTCGGCCAAGAAGCGAGAACCAGGTTCCGGGCTTCACATTTCCCATTCACGGAACCAAGCGCAGAGATGGATATAGGTTGTTTCCTTTGTGGAGGAGATGGTTGTTCGGTTTGCAAGGGGGCCGGGTGGTTGGAAATTCTGGGCTGTGGTATGGTTCACCCCACGGTGCTGGAAAATGGTGGATTCGACCCCGAAGTATATTCAGGCTTTGCCTTTGGCATGGGCTCTGAGCGCATTACCATGACGCGTCACCATATTGAAGATATTCGATATTTCTGGGCCAATGACCTGAGATTCTTGGATCAGTTTTAATTTCGGACCGGGTTTATAGGCTGCAGTAATTTTGTAAAGGAAAATAACAATGAAAGTACCGATATCATGGTTGAAAGAATATGTTGAGATTAACCTGCCGATCGAAGAGCTGGCATACAAACTTACCCTGGCGGGCTTGGAAGTTGAAGAGATTCGTTATGTAGGGCTGCCTATGCTCGAAGAGAAACAACAAGCAACAAAAATAAGCGGTTTTTCCTGGAATCCGGAGGAAATCGTTATCGGAGAAATTCGAGAGGTGATGCCTCACCCGAATGCGGACCGCCTGGTTCTTTGCCGTCTGGATGACGGAGAACAGGAACATACAGTTCTGACCGGCGCTCCAAACTTATTTCCTTATCTGGAAAAAGGTGAACTGGATCCTCCCCTGAAAGTCGCTTATGCGCGGGAAGGGGCAACCATTATCGATGCCTATAATGAAACCAAAGACATAATGTTAACCACACTGAAAAGAAAGAAAATCCGCGGAGTGGATTCCTATTCCATGGCCTGTTCGGAACGCGAACTTGGGATTTCAGAAGAGCATGAGGGCATCATTCTGCTGGATCAAGATGCTCCCACAGGTCAGGCTCTGGCAGAGTATATGGGCGATGCGGTCCTGGATATTGCCATCACACCCAACATTGCCAGGGCTGCAAGTATTTTAGGCGTTGCCCGGGAAGTTGCAGCGATAACCGATGAAAAGTTAATTCCTCTAACCCTGGAAACAGTGACGGAAGGAGATCCCATCAAAGGACGAGTATCCATTGAAATTAAGGAACCTGAGTTGAATCCGCGATTTGTGCTGGGATTAATTGAAGATGTGGAAAAGAAACCCAGCCCGTATTGGGTCCAGCGCCGATTAAAGTTGGCCGGGATTCGTCCTATCGATTGTGTTGTAGATGCAACCAATTACACCATGCTTGAAATTGGAGAACCGCTGCACGCCTTTGATTATGATGTACTGCTGGAAAGGGCAGGTGGAAAACCCCCCAGTATTATCACCCGCAGAGCAAAATCAGGAGAAACCCTGACAACCCTGGATGATATTGAGAGAAAATTGCATGATTTTACAGTATTGGTTACCGATCAATCGGGTCCTCTCTCCCTGGCTGGTGTGATGGGTGGGGCTGACTCCGAAGTGGGCGAGAAAACCCGAAATGTACTGCTGGAAGGAGCTTCCTGGAATTATGTCAACATCCGTAGAACGGTTTCTGCCCAGGGACTTCCCTCAGAAGCGGCGTATCGATTTGAACGGGGTGTTCATCCAGCAATTGCATCGCTGGGAGTGCAACGCTGCCTGGAGTGGATGAGAAAATGGACCGGAGGCAAAGTTGCTCAAGGTTTGGTGGATGAGTATCCACTTCCGCCTGTTGATCCAAAGGTAAAGATCACACCTGGAGATATCCAGCGTTGGTTGGGCATCTCACTGTCAGCGGTTGAGATTGGGGAGCTGCTCAAAAAACTTGATTTTGAAGTCATTATCAAAAAGGATGAACTGGTTGTTAATACACCTCCCCACCGCCTGGATATCGGGCAGGGCATGGTCGGTAAAGCAGATCTGGTGGAAGAAATTGCCCGGGTGTATGGGTATGATCAGATTCCCGAAACCAATCTTGCAGATGGGCTGCCGCTGCAGGTAGGTAATCGAGCCCTGGAAATGGAAGATAAAATCCGCGACAAATTGGCAGGAATCGGATTACAGGAAATCGTCACCTACCGGATCACTTCCCCTGAGGCGGAATTACGGGTCTTCCCTCCAGATCATAATTTGCCAGATCAGGATTATCTAGAAATCACTAATCCCATAAGCTCAGATAAAACTGTGATGCGCAGGAGCCTGCTGGCCAGCCTGTTAGAGGTTGTGGAGAAGAATAGACGCAGTAGGGAAAGAATCGCTTTATTTGAAATTGGTTTGGAATTTTTCCCGAATGGTGAGAATAAGATTCCAGTTGATGAAAAATTAAAACTGGCGATTGCTTTAACCGGGGTGAGGACCCATCATTCATGGCAGTGCGCAGATCAGGACCTAATGGATTTTTATGATCTAAAAGGTTTAATTGAGGAACTGCTGGCGGATCTTCATATCGAAAATGTCAGCTACACAACAGATACTGCGCCAAGTTATCATCCCGGAAAGTGTGCCCGGATTGAAATGGATGGCAAACTCTTGGGATTTATGGGAGAAATTCATCCCAAAGTGAAAGAAAATTACAAACTTGCTGAAGCTCCGCTGACAGTAGCAATACTGGATATGGAAACCCTGTTGAACAAGGTCGATGACCTGTTTAATGTGGAATCGATTCCAGACCAACCTCCTGTGCTGGAGGACCTAGCATTGGTAGTAGATGATGATGTCCCGGCTCAAACTGTTCAATCACTAATTCTTCTAGCCGGAGGAGAAACCCTGACAGAAGTTAGCTTATTTGATGTCTACCGGGGAGAACAGTTGGGTGAAGGTAAAAAGAGTCTGGCATACAGCCTGGTTTATCAGCATCCAAAAAAGACCTTAACGGACAAAGAGGTTGCCGCTATCAGGGAGTCAATAGTAAAACGTTTGGAAAAAGAACTGGGCGCACAACTCCGCAGCTGGTAAAGATTATGAGAGGGGGCTGTCTAAAAAGGAGGTCCTTTTCATTTTTTATTATCGGAAATCGTAAATTCCGTCTTTGATTGGATAAACCGCACCGCAGGATTGGCACATAAGCTGATCTGATTTGGGTTCCTGGTCGGGCAGGGCGCTGCTGCATGCCGGACACTGGAAAAACCCTTCCACTTCTTTGTCCGGGTGAGATTTGTTTTTCAGGCTGCGGGTGAATACACTGGGGGAAAGCTGCCACCAGCTGCCTGTTGGCTGTAATACAGAGTCCAGAAAAACAAGAACCTTGGTCGGAATCACTTTCTTCAAGAAATTAATTCGGAAATGGGATACTGTTAACTGCCGCTCCAATTTAAAACCGGCGTCTGCCAGCCATTTCCGGATGCTTTTGGGATGGAAATCAAAATTCAGGTCTGTAAATTCTATTGCTTCCAGAGCAAAGGGGTTCCAATCCTGCCGTCCAAGCAGGTAGCGAAGGATTGCTTTCAGGTTGTGTTTATTAGCATACTCCAGAAGAAATGGACTATCGGGTTCAAGCACTCGCTGCACCTGGCGCAAGGATGACAGGGGGTCTTTCATGTGGTGCAAGGTCCGAATCATGGTTGCGCCGTCAAACAGGTTTTTAACAAAGGGCAGCCGGTAGACATCGCCGGCAACATAAATATACCGATCGCCCCGTCCTAGCTGCTCTTGAGCCTGCCGCAGCTGGGTCAGGGAATAATCCAGTAAAACAACCCGCTGGAAACCACTGTAGCGCGGAGTGTTGCGCCCAGCGCCAGCGCCAATTTCCAGCAGTAGATTACCCTGATCAGGAAGCAGCCGTTTGAGGGCAATTCTTTCGGATTGATCTTCGTATTCACGACCACCTTCATCCCAGAAACTGGTTTGATAGTCTGATCCTTCATAATCAATCACAGGGGGGCGGCCCGAGTTGTTATTCATCCTTAAAACCTTATTTAATTGGCTGTTAAATGATTTGAAACAACTTTGATTTAAATGGAAAGAGACAATAGTTTAATGTGAAGAGTCAGCGGCCGTTGTATCCCCGGCCTACACCACGGTAGCGAAAACCCAGCTCGGTCATTTTCACCGGATCATAAATATTGCGTCCGTCAAATAAAACAGCTTGCTTCATGGCCTTTTTTATCCGTTTGAGGTCCAGCTGCTGGAATTCATTCCACTCGGTAGTAATCATCAGTAGATCACAGCCTTCAGCCATCTTGTAGGGATTTTTAACCATTTCCACACTGGGAAGCTGTTTGGCGGCTTCTTCCATCGCGATGGGGTCAAATGCCCGCACAACGGCACCTTCCTTCAGCAGCAAGTTGGCGATGGTTACTGAGGGCGCGTCGCGCATATCGTCCGTGTTGGGTTTAAAAGATAAACCGAGCATACCAATTGTTTTACCGGACAAGTTGTCACAATCTAAAAGTGATTTCACCTGTTCCACTGCCATAGGACGACGGCCAGTATTAATCTCCATCACGGATTGTAAAAGCTGCGGATGGCGGCCTTTTTCCTCCGCCATATACGCCAGGGCTTTTACATCTTTGGGGAAACAGGACCCACCGTAGCCGATACCGGCATTGAGGAAAGAAGGTCCGATTCGGGCGTCATAACCCATACCGTTAGAGACTTCCATCACATCCGCGCCAAGATCCTCGCAGATGTTTGCAATTTCGTTTATGAAGGAAATTTTTGTTGCCAGGAAGGCATTGGAAGCGTATTTAATCATTTCTGCGGTTCTAAGGTCAGTGACAACAATTGGAGCCCGCAGGGGAAGATGCAGCTGGGCGACTTTGTCGGCCGCTTCCTCATTCAGTGAGCCGATAACAATCCGGTAGGGCTGCATAAAATCGCTGATTGCAGATCCTTCCCGGAGGAATTCGGGGCAGGAGACAACTGCAAACTCATCCGCTTCCGGGTTTTGTTCCCTGACTATATCTGATACCCAGTCCCCGGTGCCGACCGGAACGGTGGATTTATTGATAATGATCAAACCTTCTTTGATATGGTCGGCGATGGATCGAGCTGCGGACGCGACATACTGTAAATCCGCTTCTCCATCAACACCGGACGGCGTGCCGACGGCGATGAAAGCAAACTCAGCATCCTTTAATCCTTCTTCATAAGAATTGGTAAAACGAATCCGATTCGCTTCAACATTGCGGTCAATCAGCTCTTTTAAGCCCGGTTCATAAATAGGCATTTTCCCGTTTTTCAGATCGGCGATTTTTTCCTGGTCAATATCCAGTGCGACAACCTTATTTCCCAGATCTGCAAAACAGGCCGCAGTAATAATACCCACATAACCGACTCCAACAACACAGATGTTCTTCATAAATCATCCTTTCCTCTTCCAGGTGGATTGCTTCTTTTTCAGGACAAATCTTACCATACTCAGGCCATTTTTGAAGGGCAACATGGGATAAGCATCATCCAGTTTCTCTCAGAAACGCAGCCTGCCAATCAGCTTTGTAAAAACCCCCATTCAATCATAACACCAGTCTCAGGGTCTTAATATATAATATGAATGCAATAACCTAAAGATCTTAACATTTTTAAGGAGCTTCCAATGTCTGAACCACGAGAAGTCCGCGCTCCGCGTGGCACCACCAGGAAGTGTAAAAATTGGCAGATTGAAGCCGCTTATCGAATGATTCAAAATAATCTTGACCCTGAAGTTGCCGGAGATCCCAGCCGGCTGGTGGTCTACGGAGGAAGTGGAAAAGCTGCCCGGAGCTGGGAGGCGTTCGATGCTATCCTGCAAAGCTTGATCGAGCTAGAAGAGGATGAAACCCTTCTTGTTCAATCCGGAAAACCGGTTGCGGTTTTTAAATCTCACCTGGATGCTCCAAGGGTGCTGATCGCCAATTCGAATTTGGTCCCATTCTGGGCAACCCAGGAGCATTTTGACAACCTGGTAGCTCAGGGGCTGATGATGTATGGACAAATGACGGCAGGATCCTGGATTTATATCGGCACTCAGGGAATCCTGCAGGGAACTTATGAAACGCTGGGCTCCCTGGCAAAGCAGCAGGGTTGGCCTTCATTAAAAGGGAAATTTGTCCTGACAGCCGGTCTGGGAGAAATGAGCGGAGCTCAACCACTGGCGATCACGATGAATGAAGGTGTGGGGTTGATCGTGGAAGTAAATCCAGCCCATGCGCACAGAAAACTGGAAATTGGCTATGTGGATGAAGTCCTGGAGGACCTTGATCAGGCGTTGGCTCGGATTGAGGAGTACAAAGAGGCGGGAAAGGCGATATCAATTGGTCTGATAGGGAATGCAGCTGAAGTTCTCCCAATAATGGTCGAGAAAGGGGTGATCCCGGATGTGGTGACTGATCAAACTTCCGCCCATGACCCGCTGGATTACGTTCCGCTGGGATTAACCATAGAGCAAGCTGATAAACTCCGGCAAGGTGATCCGATTGAGTACCGCCGACGTTCTTTACAGTCCATGACAGTGCATGTGGAAGCTATGTTAAGGATGCAGCAGGCTGGCGCAGTAGTTTTCGATTATGGCAATAATATCCGCCAGCAGGCTTTTAACCAGGGAGTTGAAAATGCCTTTGATTTCCCCGGATTTGTTCCCGCTTATATCCGACCGTTATTCTGCCAGGGCAAAGGTCCTTTCCGGTGGGTTGCTCTATCCGGTGATCCAGAGGATATTTACCGGACCGATGAAATTATCCTGGAACTTTTCCCGGAAGATGAACACCTCAAACGCTGGATAAATATGGCCCGGGAACGGATTCCTTTCCAGGGGTTGCCTGCCCGAATCTGCTGGCTGGGGTACGGGGAACGGGTTCAAGCAGGGTTAGCCTTCAATAACCTGGTTGCTGAAGGAGTAATTTCAGCGCCGATTGTGATTGGTCGGGATCATCTGGATTCGGGATCTGTCGCCTCACCCAACCGGGAAACAGAGGGTATGAAAGATGGCACGGACGCTGTGAGTGACTGGCCCATCCTGAATGCGTTAATCAATGCGGTGGGCGGCGCCACCTGGGTTTCCTTTCATCATGGAGGTGGGGTTGGAATCGGTTACAGCCAGCACGCCGGCCAGGTGATCGTTGCTGATGGAACTGTGGAGGCTGCCCGACGTCTGGAGCGGGTCCTAACGACCGATCCCGGTATGGGCATTGTCCGCCACGCAGATGCAGGATACCAGTCTGCAATAGAAGCAGCTAAAAGACATGGGATAAAAATCCCCATGCTCGATTGATATAGAAAGTAACTATGGTTTACATTTGATCAGCAATTGCAGGGGTTTTTACACCCATGTCGCGGGAGACTTTGTGATATGAACAAAATCGGAATACTCAC
>JAUWEC010000104.1 GCA_030608465.1 Chloroflexota bacterium | reverse complement strand
GGGTCAACCGCTATTTCTGGATGCTTTATGGTTTTTTGATGTTGTACGGTGGGACAGTGCTGCTGCTGCTGTTCATGACCGAAGATATACTTGGTGGAGTTAATGCCATGATAGTAAATGGGATCAGTTTTGCTCTCATTGGCGCAGGAGTGTGGGTTTACAGCTGGCAGATCATCAAAAACGCGATCAGGGATCCCGGCGAAAGATCATCCTGGATCCGTCTAAGTATTCTATATGCTCTGTCTTTGTTGGGGGCTTTGGCAACTCTGTTTCCGGCGGGAGTGATCCTGGGTGTGTTATTAAACGGCATATTTGGGGAAACTGCAGTCTGGTCGAATTTTCTGCTAGAGATTTCCGTTGCCTTCTCCGTTTTGATCCCGTCTGCTGTGGTTTGGGGCTATTTCCGACAGACGTTATGGCAGGATACGGAAAGCCTACCTCAGATCTCAGAGGGCGCAGGTCGTCGCCGGGTGTATTACTACGTTCTGTCTCTGGCTGGTCTGATCGCAACATTTGCTGCTTTGCAATTGCTGGCTATGTGGCTGATTGATATGTTTGTGCCCCCCCAAGAGTTGTGGGGAGCTTACCCGCGCGAGGGGTTAGCCAATACGCTTGCAACCCTTCTCGTAGGCCTGCCAGTTTGGACCTTCCATTGGCGGCCTGTTCAGGTGGAGATCCTCAAGGACGATGAGCAAGCCGACCATGCCAGCCGGTCCTTAGTGCGTAAGGGATATTTGTATTTGATCTTATTTGCCGGTGTGATTGGTACCATGATTGCCGCTGGCATGCTGCTGTATCAAGTAATCCAACTCGTGCTGGGGAATGCTGATAGACACAGCCTGCAAACCATCCTGGAGCAAGGGGCCTTATTAATTCTGTTTGTGGTATTTTCCATCTATCACTGGCGCTGCCTGCAGTCGGATGGCCGACGGGTATCAAAGGCGCTGACCGAGAAGTATACGGCTTACCCAGTAGTAGTGTTTGAAACCGGTGAAGGCCAATTCTCAGAAGGTGTTTTGAACGCTCTCAAGGCGATTGCACCCAGCATGCCTGCTGTTGTTCAACCGGTGGGTGATCCGTTTGACGAGAGTATAGACTCAGCCGCTGTGGCTGTGATCCCGTCAAATTTACTAACCCATCCGCCAGAAGCTGTGCGCGTATGGCTGGAGCAGTTTACGGGGTCTCGCCTGGTTATCCCCATTGATGAAAAAGATTGGTTTTGGGCTGGTTTGACTGATCTATCATCTCAGGAGTTGGCTCGCCAGGCCGCTAAGATGATCACTCAATTCGCGGAAGTGCGAGATACTCGCCAAAGAAGAATGCATTCACCACTAACTATCATTGGGTATGTTCTTGGTGCCTTGGTCGGGGCCGCATTGCTTTGCATCGCTTCATCGATTATCCTTGAGATGTTCTAAGTTTTTGTCTGGGTGGAGATAGATTAGCTGGCATTTTTATGTTCAGAGTTCATAGAGATATTCATTTTGAGCAAATTCCGAACGGTTGAACACTGGAAGCATCAAGTCAAGCAGCTGAGCGCCGAAACTTATGCACTGTACTTGGCCTGCAGAGATCCAAGAGTTCCTTGGTATTCAAAAGCATTTGCCGCTCTTGTTGTCGGATATGCATTTAGCCCAATAGATCTAATCCCGGATTTTATTCCAATCTTCGGTTATCTTGATGATCTCATCCTGGTTCCAATTGGAATAACAATTGCACTCAAGATGATTCCTGATGAAGTCATGGAAGAGTGTAGGGTAAATGCACGCGAAGCTCTAAGAGACGGGATGCCGACAAATTGGGCAGCAGCAATTGTCATCGTTGTAATTTGGCTTCTCTTAGTAACAATATTCATCTTGTTTATCTTGAGAAGAATTAATGCCAGCTAACCATTCGCTGCCGCCAACCCTTCGGGCTAGGAGATTTGCAATTGATGGTTCTTGACGGAGAAGCAATTGGCAGTCCGAGTGGGTCAACTGAGCTCTAGACCATTATGTATCGAAAAAAACATGGGGTCATCATCTCGGAGGAAAAAACTATAACCCGGGCGGGAGTCGGTCCCTTGGCACAAACTCAAGATCTCAATCAATTTTATCCACCCCACAAATACATCACCAACCGACCCTCTATAGTCATCATAGCTCCTCCGAAATGGATATTATTTTGAGAGGTTATCTAGATGATAAAAGGACAGATATAGGTATCTTTTTTCACACTCCAAGAGTTAAATAAGCAATGAGGGAGCGTTTATTATATAATGCGGATAAACAGATATCGTCGTTTGATTTCTCATTTCTTAGTAGATTTAGATAGCAGTTTCACCAACTATGCGGTTTGAAGAATACGAGTTTTGTGTTTGTATTTCCGCTCGTTTCTCATTAAAATAAATCCACTGGTAATCCTTTCCCTTTCGTTGCAGCATTACTTTAGCTGGTGGTATAAGAATCGAGGAGGATATTAGATATGAAACGAACAATGCAATTGATGATTATTGTGTGCTCTCTAATTGTTTCTATTTCAATCGGGTCGTGCTCAAACGGCAAACCGTTGGAAAAACCATCAGAAACAACAATGCCGACTGACGAATTCGCATCAGAAATTGAATCAGAAACTATCCCAACTGAGACTGCGGTTGAAATTGTTGAAATTAATGTAGACGATTTTGGAGCGAATCCGTATGATGACAAACCAGACAGCGATGCTATTCAGGCAGCGCTTGCAGCGTTAAAAAGCGGAGAGACGCTTCTGTTCACTTCGGGGACAAATAATCCAGGATATGTCGGTTACTTGATTGATAAAACCATCTTTATTGTGATGAAGAACCCAAAATCTGACATAATACTTACTTCCTCAGATCCCGAAAACCCGGCGCTTTTACAAGCGACAGAGGATTTACTCGGCTTTGTAATCCAGCTGTTTTCCCGCGTTAACTATGGTGAGTCGTGGGGATTATTGGACAACATATCGATCCAACATCTTAATATAGATGGCGGTAGTGATGTTCGAAAGTGTGTAGGTTCTGATCATTACGGGAATGGGATAGATGATCACTGGGGTTCCTGGGTTGAAGGTGAATGTACGATTGTTGATGACGCTTGGTGCAATCCGGGAGGAATCGCCATTACAGGGGGTATTGATCCCCAGGATCTTGAGCAAGATTTCCAATCGGCACCCGAGATCTGGTCAATCGGGCTCAAGGTTGATCACTTAACCATCAGCAATATTGAATGTGGGACCGCGTTGGGTTTTTCCGGGGCTGCAGGCTCTATCACCAACACAACAATCGAGAACGCTGGAGAACATACCCATATTGAGGGCTGCTTAGTCAATGATCCTGATGGTGAGCTTGGAAGGTGGGCAGATGGCATCACCTTTGATGGAACAGCGAATACTGTAGAAAATAATATTGTTATCAATGCCTCAGATGTAGCGATCGTCTTCTTTGGGGGGAAGGACACCAAGATCAATAACAATACGATCATCTCTGAAGAGGGGAATTACGGCGCATTCGCGGGAATTGCGATCCATACCTGGGGACCTAGTGACATTTCAGGTTTGGAGATCATCGGCAATACTGTGATTAATAAATCTGACACCGAGTGCGGCGGGATCCATGCCGGGATCAATATTGGCACTCATATGTGGGGCTCCGGATGCAGAGACGGTGCTTGGGGAAATGTCGGCAATGTGAATACCTGCGAAGATAACCCAGCACCTCCCCAAGGTGAGCTTTGCCTTTTAAATCAGCCCTGTCAAGTGTGGGCTCATATCGCCCCTGGTGGGAGTTTGACCCTTAAGGATAATTTTGTGAGTGGAGCTCAAATAAATTATTTGATCGAAGGATTGGATAATATGGGTGAACTAATAATCAGTGGAAATGAGAGTGAAGAACCCAGGGAAACGGATTGGCATGCAGCGACATACGGTTGTCCTAACCAAAGCATTGACCGTACTTGGGGAACTTTTGATTTTGTCGCCCACCACCCCTCCCTACCTGGATGGACAGATCAATTGGTACATTGTGAATGGTAGTTTGGATAAAAAAAATTTGAGTTTGAACGATAAATATTTATAAGCAAATATCAATAAATTGGACGGCTTTTTAAGCGCACTCAAAATTCATCGGTATCTATCATTTCTTTGGATAAAGGAAACGATCATGAAAGCAGCTGTTTTCTACGAACATGGTGGGCCAGACAAGATTCAAGTTGCAGACGTACCAAAACCGCAGCCCGGAAGGGGACAAGCCATTGTAAATGTAAAGGCTTGCGGATTGAATCATTTTGATCTGCAAGTATTGCACGGATGGACTCCGCTCGAATGGGGTTTCCCTTTTTGGGGCGGCGGCGATATTGCAGGCGTAGTAGCCGAAGCCGGCAATGATTTAGAATCATTCAAACCGGGGGATAAAGTGATTGTCAATCCCGGTTTGTTTTGTGGTCGGTGCGAATACTGCATTGCTGGAGAACAAAGTTTATGTGTAAAT
This sequence comes from Chloroflexota bacterium, assembly GCA_030608465.1. Taxonomy (GTDB): domain Bacteria; phylum Chloroflexota; class Anaerolineae; order Anaerolineales; family UBA11858; genus B10-G9. The sequence goes on along the minus strand of JAUWEC010000104.1, from coordinate 5,300 downwards.
TATGGAATCATCGGCGACACTATTCCTGGCGGTTTCGCTGAATTTATTGCCCTAGATGAATCCAATCTTATGCGCCTGCCCAACGATATATCGTTTGAAGAAGCTGCTGCCGTACCACTCGTGTTTCAAACCGCTTGGCGGGCTTTGGTGACCCAAGCACAGATTCGCGCGGGCGAAGATATACTTATTTTGGGGGCCAGCGGTGGGGTTGCTACCGCGGCAATCCAAATTGCAAAACTGGCTGGAGCAAGGGTTCTTGCGGTCACCAGTACAGCTCAAAAAGTCCAGCAGGTTCAAAAGCTGGGGGCTGATATATGTCTGAATCGCAATGAGGGCGATTATTGGTCTACACTTGCAGAACTGACTAATAATCGCGGGGTAGACGTTGTATTAGATAGTATTGGGGCAGCGACTTGGGAGAACAGTTTAAATAGCCTGGCTAAGGGAGGGCGTCTAATCACAATTGGCCGTACGACTGGTGATATTGGAAAAACCAACCTAAAATTGGTTTTCTGGAATCAACTGCGTATTATTGGGAGTACTATGGCAAATCAAAAGGAGTTTTCCGATGTCATGAAACTTGTTTTTCAGCACAGGTTGCGCCCAGTTATTGATTCAGTATTTCCATTAGAACAAGCCCACCTTGCCTATCAGCGGCTTGATAACGGTGAGCAATTTGGCAAGGTAATTATCACGATAAACAATTAATTCCCTTTTATTAAAGTATGTTGTCCTGTTGCCCACCACCTCTCCCTACCTGGATGGACAGATCAGTTGGTGCATTGTGAGTGGTAGTTTGGATTAAAAAATTTGATTTGAACGACATATATTTATAGAACAAATATAGGAAGATAAACGAATACTGTCAAATCAGAATGATCAAAATCAGTGAAAGGAATATAAAGTCTCCTTAAGGATTTGTATACCCGCCAAAGCACCCCATTCATTATTATTCCGTTCAGCTGCTCTCCCACAGCAGGGAGAAAACAAAAACATATCCACCAGAATGGGAAATATGAGGTTCTTCGTATGAAATTAAAATTCTTTCTTATCATGATAATTGTATTTGTGCTGTTTACTTCCTGCCGAGCTGATAACGAAATCGCCCGCCAGTCCCTGGCAACGTCCAGCAGTACTTCACCTGTCACAACCGAAGATTCCTCATCCTCAGGAGAAGAGGCTTCCTCATCACAACCCGGACCGACGAGTATCACCCAGGCAGGAGAGACACTGGTAACCTATGTTGACTCAACAGGTATTGGGAAAATCGCCATTCAAGTAACCTTACCGGAAACCCCCCGCTATTCTGAAGGCGCGGGAGTCGTGATCGAGGTGAGTACATTTCTCACCCCAGCAAATCGCTTTAACACGAACCTGGATGCCCCGGCTATAGGATTAATCCATGTGTCCTATTTATGGCCGGGCATCTCAGATAGAGATGCCGCCAGCGAAGGTAAATTTGATTACGGAGGGAAAGATTCCATTCAAGCCCTGCGGGATGTAATCCGCTTTGTTTCCGGCGAGGTTCCCAACAGCGAAGGCTATACCCTGGATGAACTGGTCGCCTTTCAACCCCTGTATAACAACGTTGGTATCTACGCCTTTTCCCATCCCGGTCAGGCCGCTGTTAATGTGCTTGGACTGCATGGTGACCAGCTCTCGCAGGTGGGTTATTTTGTGGGCCGGGAAAACCCCACCATGGACAAACTGACCGCGGTGGAAGTGGGTTATTTTAATCAGAAGAACCGTCCAGAACTGAATCCTCTCTATCAGTATCCGGCAGATTATTCCCCCAAAGGGATTTCTTTGGAATACAGCTCGATCCTCTGGGATGCGGACTATACCGAACCCGGGGCTAACTGGATCGGGGTACCGTATTTTGACTTCAATGGCAACGGAAAATTAGACGGCAGTGATCACAGATTAGCTTTACGGGTACCTGCTGTCAACGGCAAAAGGGTCTATTCGGTCGAATTAATCAAGGCATTGAGAAATAATAACGCTTTCAGCGACAGCGGTTGGCCAGATGATGTAGCTTCATTAGAGCTGGCAAAACAGACCTGGATATTTCTAGACAGCACCCGGCGTTATCCCGAAATCGGCCAGAAGTTACCTGACCTGAATGTTATGATCGTGTTTGCCAGGTTTGACCATGTGCAGCCCGCAGCTGACAAGCCTCATATTCATCATGCCTATGATGGTTTCAGTGGGGGAGCAAAATTATGGGTGCGCCTGAACCCGGACCAGGCTTATGTGTCCTGGGTCAGCTCCCAGGCGGGGAATGGGTACACAGACCATCCGGCCAACCAGGAACCCGATGATTGGCTGGATATTGAAGATTGGGGATATAGTAATCGATCAGGGGCTTCACAATTGGTGCCCCTGGCTGCCGTGGCTGAAATGGCAGACCGAACTCAGGCCAACAACTGGGAGAACGATTTAGATGCGACTCTTTATGATTATAATTTCAGTGAGGGAAATTAAACCTTTGCTGGTTTCAGTACCCCGGGCGGGAGTCGTACCGTAGGCACAAATCCAGGGTATCAATATCATTTAAACATTCCTTCTACTCCCCGAGAATTGGAAGTACCAGCTTTATTTGGGCTGAGTTGTTTTGCGACTTTTTAGTGCTCGGGCGGCAGCTTTTTTGACGCGAGCTTTTGCTTCCTTGGACAATTCCCCTTCAATCGTGTCTCTTTTTAATACATCCCCAACAAGAATAGATTTGATTTCATCAATTTCCACTCTTAACCCCGGAGATACCCGCCTTAGCTCTCTTCGAATAAGATTAAGACCTACTTCCGTTTGAAGAATAGCTCCAATAATGAATTTATTAACGCTTTTAACGTGTTCATGGTAATCCTCAATCACCGCTTTAGACAATCCCTCCTTACAAAGCAAAAAGAGAAAATCCTGATCTTCCCTCTTCCTTGGATTCAATTCGAGAAAATTCAACGAGCACAACAATTCACTAGTGATCGGTCTCTCAAATTTGATTCGATAGATCTCCCAGATTATCCCATTAGTAAGAACAACCCACTGGATTCCATGTTGAGCTCCATAACCCACAGCCTGGCGTAAATGAGCTTCTTTCAGGTCAAGACCAATTGCCTTGACCTCGATAAGGAAATGTACTTTTTCATCAACCTTCACCGCCAAATCGCAATAAGTGCCTCTAATTTCATATTCACTTGTGATTTCTGTGTATTTATCAAAACCAAAGACACTCATTAACATGTCAGTAATAATAAGAACGGTATCTGACTCATTAATATCTCGGTCTTTTGCTGCTTTAAGAACCTTTTGAAATTTTCTAACCTCTCCCCCAAACCTTACTAGAACACGTTTTGGAATAGCGGCCATGATATCCCTCCGTAGATCTGTTTTTGTAATATATTTATTATGATACTCCATTTTTACTCCTGGAAATATAAAACCCCATAAAATACGGGGTTTTATTGTCAACATTATTATTAACTTTAGGAAATCTTTCAGAGTAATTCAGCAAGATCAACCGTGATCAACGCAACCGCAACGGCTCTTTTCTTATGTTCTTCACAATCCTCAATCACTGGCGGCTGAGGAGGTTTTTGGTGTACCCCGGGCGGGGCTCGTACCGTAGGCACAAACTCATAATTACGATTACTTTTCAGTACACCTACTGACCAAGATGACGTTACTTTTTACACCTGCCACCCCATCTGGGATTCGAATAATAAATATAAGTTTATGGTTATATGTTAGGTTAGAGGAATCCTTTCAATTTTCCTGCCTTGAGGTCTTACAATAAAAGCACCTGCTACTTTCTTCTTGAATTGTTTCTTTGCTTCAAATTCCATTTTCTCCCAAGCATTAACAAGTTGTCTTAAAATATCATGTCCACTCTTTTCGCTTCCTCCCAAATAAAAAGCTACAACATTTAATTCAAGTAACAATGCCTTTTCATTTGGTTTTCTTCTTATGTCTTTATCCTTAGTAACCAAGATCAATTTATTCTCCCCCACATACCTTAACCATTCTATATCTGGTGTACCTCTTGGAAAATTATCTAGAACATGCTCGACATTTTTTCCCGCAAGTCTTAGTCCAGTGGCTAACCCATGTCCAAGACCTTCATCGAAAATGAATTTTAAGCCCATAACGCTTGTTCAAATTGAACTGCGGCGTTGATTTCGTTTGCTGGTATATCAAACCAACTACTAACAGGTTCTATAGATTTATTCTCTCCTAAGAATAAATCATAAATACTGTATGTAGGTATTCCTGTACCAGCCAAAGTTGGACGTCCAAATGATATCTCTGGGTCAATAACTATTAGACCGTTTTTACCCTGTGGATACCAACGTCTTGCGAAACCATATTTTGTAGCATCTTCAAAATTCAATCTATCACTAAACATCTCGACAATTTGTGTCATTGCACACTGCCCCCCCGTTAGTAACACGATCATACTTCCATCACTAGGTATATGTAGTGCAATTTGATCAGCACTCTCTGTGAAGAATGCACTTTGTCCGAAATGGGGAGTGCCTAACCAATCACGAGCCTCATCTAACGCTTTTCGTAATGTTGGTAAACCAAATCCTCTTAGTAAGAATTCCCTAACAAAAATCAGGTCTATTAAATCTAGGAATGAAGCATAGATATCCGGCTCATTATTACTTATAATTACAGGAGGCTGTGATGTTTTTTGATCATCGTATTCGTAAGAATATCCCCTAAGATATCTTCGAACCGTCCAGTAATTCATATTCACTAAACGACTAGCTTCAGCAATCGAATAAGCTGGTGCATTTAATATATTGAAAATATCGCTCTTATTAGATTTGGTCATATATAATCCATTCCAATTGAGCTCAAATAAGTTAATTAAGAAATCCCATTATTATTCTACATCATTTTATAACTTAATAATCAAATTATATCCAGCTGTTGGTAACCTCATTCATTACAAACAATTATTTGAATTTAATCAAAACCTCCTTCAGCCATCAAGTAGGAGGTTTGTGTATACGGGTGTACCCCGGGCGGGAGTCGAACCCACAACCTAGGCTTTAGGAGAGCCTCGCTCTATCCTATTGAGCTACCGGGGTGCATACTAACTTCCGATAATGCGCGGAAATTATAGCATTTCTTGATACCTCAGACAAGTAAATCAATTCAACGTTGGCTCCCCTGAAAAAACCTAACTGAGAGACATGGTGACTGGTTGAAGCCAAAAAGTTGACAATATCTTCAAAAAATGGCGAAAAATATGTTTCAAACCGCGACGAAGGTCAAATTTGAAAAATAACAAAGAA
>JAUWEC010000131.1 GCA_030608465.1 Chloroflexota bacterium | reverse complement strand
CATCACTGCGTAGGTTTCTTTGGGTATATTTTTGGAGATATAGGATGCCATCTCGGTGTTTTTCAAGCGCCGTTTATCGATCACTTCCCCCTCGGCATTCATCAGTACCAGATAGGTTCGCTTGAGATGCAGGTCAATTCCGAGGTAAAATGGATACATAGCGTTCCTCCTTTTGCTAAACTGGTTTGTCACTACTCTTAGTTTAGCACTACGGTAGGAACGCTTTCATAGTATCACCAGAAAAAACCTCTATAAGTCAAAGAATGTCAAAAAGTATCCGTTTTCTTGACAAATCCCCTCTAAAAAGATATGATTTCCGTATTCAGACTGATAACTCAATTGGCAGAGAAATTGTTATATAATCATCTCCAATCCTTTACGATAAAGTCGGGTGGACGTTTCTAGATGGAAATTATTAGTAGATACTGTGATAAAAATTTTCTCCAGGGAAAATATTTCCTCAACATTTCTGTCGCTTTCACTATCTGACGATCCTTGTTCCCTTTCATTTGGAGTAGACAATGGTCATAGATAATATTAAACATATGTTAGACAGCAGCCCTCAAGATCTTTCTGATCCGGATTTATATTTAAACAGGGAACTGAGCTGGTTGAAATTTAATGACCGGGTATTAGAAGAAGCGCTGGACCAAACCCATCCGCTTTTTGAAAGAATAAAGTTTCTGGCCATTTTTTCCAGCAACCTTGATGAATTCTTTATGATTCGGGTATCAGGCCTTCGGCGTCAGATGGAAGCCGATACCCATAAAGTTCCTCCTGACGGTTTGCTTCCCTCGGAACAATTGGCAATGATCCGGCAGCGATTGCTTCCAATATTGGAAGAACAGTATGCGTGCTGGCAGAAAGACCTTGTCCCGAAGTTAAAGGAACAGGGCATAAAAATCCTTCATTATGAACAGCTGAAAAGAAAACAGAGAAAGCTGCTGCGGAGGTATTTTAAGAAGGAAATTTATCCTGCTCTAACCCCGCTGGCATTTGATCCGGGACATCCCTTTCCGCACATCTCAAATCTTTCCATGAACCTTGCGATAGTAGTCCGCGATTCCAAACACGGTCAGCGATTTGCCCGCCTAAAAGTTCCTAAGATCTACCCGCGATTGATTTCTATCCCCAGTGAAGAAAAAACTGATGAATATCAGGAATTGGGTCTGGATGAACGTTATTCAGGCAACTTTGTCTGGGTGGAAGAAGTTGTGAAAGCAAACCTTGATTTGCTCTTCCCGGGCTTAAAGATTGAAGCCGCCTACCCGTTCCGGGTAACCAGAGACGCAGATCCGGAAATTGAAGAAGATGAAGCTTCGGATTTATTGTCAGCAATCGAAGAGAGTGTCCGAGAAAGACAGTTTGGAACAGCCATCCGATTGGAAATTGATTGCTCCATGCCTGATCAGGTACGCGATATCCTGCAAACCAATCTGGATGTGGAGTCGTACCAGGTATTCGTTATTGATGGACCGATTGGGTTGAGTGATGCGATGGAGTTAATGGACATTAATCGTCCCGAATTAAAGGATGTGCCCTTTAAACCCATTATTCCTCCCTCATTGGCGACTGAAGAAAGTATTTTTTCTGTAATACGAAGAAAAAATATATTAATGTATCACCCCTACGATAGTTTTGATCCAGTAATCCGATTTATCCGCGAAGCAGCCCGGGACCCGGAGGTGCTGGCAATCAAAATGACTTTATACCGGGTGGGTCCCGATTCTCCAGTGGTTGCTGCGTTGATGGAAGCCCGGGAAAATGGGAAACAGGTTGCAGTTCTGGTTGAGCTGAAAGCCCGTTTTGACGAGGAAAACAATATCATCTGGGCAAAATCTCTGGAAAGAGCAGGCGTCCATGTTGTTTATGGCTTGATTGGACTGAAAACCCATGCAAAAGCCAGCGTGGTGATCCGGCACGAATCAGAAGGTATCCGGCGATATATCCATCTAGCAACAGGCAATTACAATGATGTGACAGCCCGTGTCTATACAGATCTGGGTTATTTCACCTGTGATCCTGCGCTCGGGAAAGATGTTTCTGCTTTGTTTAACGGCTTAACCGGATACTCTTGCGACGAAGAATACGAAAAATTGCTGGTCGCGCCGGGAGAGATGCAAAAAGGAATCATATCCCGGATAGATCGGGAGATAAAAATCCATCAGAAGAAGGGGGACGGTTACATAGCGTTTAAGATGAACTCTTTGGCGGATCATCAATGTATCGAAGCACTGTACCGGGCTTCCCAGGCGGGAGTAATAGTTGATATTCAAGCCCGGGGGATCTGCTGTTTGCGTCCGGGTATTCCCGGGGTTAGCGAAAATATAACCGTAACCTCAATTGTGGGTAGATTCCTGGAGCACGCCAGGATTTATTACTTCCGCAATGGCGGTGAGGAAGAGATTTGGCTTGGCAGCGCTGATTTGATGCCCAGAAATCTTTACCGCAGAGTTGAGACTTTATTCCCCATTGAAGAAGAGACCATAAAGAACGCTATCAGGGATGAAATATTAAATATCCACCTGAAAGATAACGTGAAAGCCCGTCTCATGCTGTCGGATGGCAGTTATGAACCCGTAAAGAAGGGGGAAAATGATGAGGTATATAATTCCCAGGAATGGATGATTAATAATCGGGGGATCTGGCATCACTTTGAGTAATGTATAAAAAAAGCCCTGATCGGTGATATCTGTGTCAATTTGCCAGTTCTGGTATCTGTTTGAACTGCTGGGGCAGGGTTGAGCCTTTAATCGGTTCAATTTTGCGGGGGAGAAAAACTGTCTATCTTTACTTCTTTTTGAAAAGCTTCTTTCATTAATGGGGACGCATTCCGGTTTGACTGCCAGATTTCAACAGCTGGATATTGATTGGCAATCAGGGTTATTCGCAGCTGTTCTTCATCCCAAGTGGTGATGGTATCAGTAATATTTGCATTTCGACCCCGTTCAAGACATTCAGCTAATCTAAGTATGGCTGCCAGCCTGTTGAGTATGGTTCGGTCTTTTTTCTTCAGCAGCAGTTTGTAATCGGAGATTTCAGGATGCCCTTTCCTGTGATAACGGGAAAGCAGGGCAATGAGGGCGGTTTCGCGGGGAGTGTAGCCTGGTAGTCCGTTGTATTCCAGTAAGGTTTGGGTGTGTTTATGATGACTGCTGTAGCCGATGATCCGACCCAGATCATGCAGTAAAGCTGCAGCGTAGAGAATTTCACGTTCATTCTTACCATATCCATGCAGCGGAGCCAGCTGTTCAAAGAGCCGGCCAGCCAGGAAGCTGACATGATTGGCGTGCTGTTTTTCGTAAAAATAGTTACGGGCAAGATTTAATACGCTGAATTTGCGCACGCTGGGGATGATGGGGGGATCTAAATGAGACCAGAAAAGTTCAAAAAAAACACCTTCCCTGAGACCATTTACCGATACCTGCAATTCGCCAATTTGGAGACGATTCATTACTGCGAGGACAACAACCGCACCCGGCAGGATTATATCTGCCCGGTCACTGCTTAATCCTGGAATCTTTCGGCGTTCATTTAATGGAAGTTCTCGGAAAAGCTGGATGCTCCTTTTGACTGAAGACCGCTTAAGGATAAAACCGTGCTGGGTGTAGAGGGGATATTTTTGTTGACTTGCTTCGATCAATGCCAGGTTACGAATCGTTCCGCCCAATCCGACCAGCGGCTTTTCCTGTTTCTCCGGCAGCCAGTGAACGGTATCAAGTTGGTGGGAGATTTCTTTCTCGATGGCACGATATTCTTTCCCAGATATCGGGTCCCGGGTTATAAATCGTTCTGTGAGGGCAAGTGCACCCAGGGAGACGGAGCTGCCTTGAATAAATTGCCTTTTCTGCACATCGCTGAGTTGAATGCTGCCTCCACCGATATCCAGAACAACGCCCTCAATCAGGGGAACTTCGTTTAACGCACCTAAAGTATCATAGTAGGCTTCTTTTTCCCCGTCCAATAACTGGATGGATATACCAATTTCATCTCTAATCCTATCCAGGAAAGCAGGACCATTTGCCGCCTCGCGGACCGCGCTGGTTGCAACCGCCAGAATTTGACTGACGTTGGTTTGTTCACAAAAATCCTTATAAAGTCGTAAAGTTGATAATCCCCGAATTACTGCTTCATCGCTTAGACCTGCTTCGGACATCCCTTGTCTGAGCCTGACGACTTCCCGGACTTCGTCCACCAACCGGTAAGAAAACCCCAACTGCGTTTCCATGATAATCAATCGGTTTGTATTGGATCCTAAATCGATGATCGCAATCCGCTGAGGTTGAGTTTCATTCATCGTTTATTCCAGAAGTGAAGACAATTTTCAGGGAACAGAATTTGTTTAATCTGCTAGGCAAATCAGCTGTCAGCCCTCAAAATTGTATGCTAAAAAAGGTTTGGCGTCAATTTACAGAATTTCTCGTGAAAAACTTGACAAACCCAGATATATATGTAATAATCCTAATGTAATAGTTTATTAGTACAATAGGAGAATATGAAATTAAAAATAGACCCCGACAGCAGCGTGCCGATTTATGTCCAGATTGAGGACAGCATTCATTCCTTTATCGCCGCCGGACAATTAAAGCCGGGTGAGCAATTACCCACAATCCGGGAATTGGCTGCGGACATTCGCGTAAATCTTAATACAGTAGCCAGGGCTTACTTTGAACTTGACCGGGAAGGAGTAATCTCTACCCAGCGGGGCAAGGGAACTTTTGTTACCGGAGTTCTAGATAAAGAGCAAATTGAGCGTAAACGTCAAAGGTTACTCCACTCCATTATTGAAGCTACGCTGGAGGAAGCCTGGAGTCTGGGTTATTCTCCGGTTGAAATAAAGAAAGCCTTTCAGGAGGAAATGAAAGTTTGGCTTGATAGGAACAGAAAATAATAACCTTATTATTTAAGGAGGATGGAAAAATGTTTATTAAACCAACAGGACTAAATATCGGATATGAGGAGAAAAAACAGAGTCAGATCAATGGCGTTGCAGTTTTTATTTTTTTGATTCTGTTGATATTCTCATCGGCTGCTGCGGTCTGGATGGCAATTGAGAAGGTTAACCTGATCTGGATCATAACTGAGCTGCTAGTTATAAACATCTTCGGATTCTATGTTCTGCTGGCATTCAAAGTGGCTGAGCAGTGGGAGAAAGCCATTCATCTTCGTTTAGGCAGGTTTGTAGGTCTGAAAGGCCCCGGACCATTTTGGATTATTCCCATTGTGGATACATTACCTGCTTGGATTGATCACCGGGTGATGGTAACTTCTTTCACGGCAGAAAGAACTCTCACCAAGGATACCGTCCCGGTGGACGTTGATGCTGTATTGTTTTGGGTTGTCTGGGATGCAGAAAAAGCGGCTCTTGAAGTTGAAAATTACCGCGCAGCCATCTCCTGGGCAGCGCAAACTGCTCTGCGTGAAATCATCGGTCAGATGGAACTGGCAGACATCTTGGTCGGTAGAGCCCGGATGGACGCAGAACTCCAACATATTATTGATGATCGTACTACACCCTGGGGTATCACAGTGCAATCAGTGGAAATCCGTGATGTTGTCATCCCGACAGGACTGGAAGATGCCATGAGCCGTCAAGCGCAGGCTGAGCGTGAACGCCAGGCGCGGGTAATACTGGGTGAAAGTGAGGAGCAGATTGCTGACTCATTTGCAAAAGCTTCTGAGGCTTACCGGAATAATCCAACAGCCTTACACCTGCGGGCAATGAATATGCTCTTTGAAGGATTAAAGGAAAAGGGAGCTATGGTGATTGTGCCTTCCAGTGCAGTGGATACAATGAACCTGGGCGGCTTAATGGGGATGACTGCGATGACTGGAATGACTGCGATGACTGATGTGCAAAAAATGATGAACAAACCCGAAACAGGTGATCCACAGGATGAATAACGAGTCCTTCTCGGCAGATTTGATCACAGTCATCGAAACAGGTGTTTTTAAAACTGAACATGTTTTCGGGACTCAATCAGATATATTGGGAGTTCTAACCCTGAATGCCGGAAAAACCAAAGGGACGTATACCGGGACAGGTGATTTATCTCTGATTATTGAAAAGATAAGTTTCTGGAAAAACCATTATGAACTAAAACGGGAAGGTGCGGTATTAGCCAGTGCCGCACCTCGTGGAGGATTAAGCAGGGTTTTTATCATCACCTTTGAAGGTGAACCTTATGCGCTTTTTCCGGAAAAAGGACTGTCCAGGAGCTGGATGCTCAAAAACTCTCAGGACCAAATTTTGTGTATATTTAAACCCCGCGGCATGTTTAAAAGAGGGGCAATGATAAGAATACTAAATCAAATACCAAGTACTTTATTGGTATTTTCATATTGCCTGGTCAGCAAAAAATGGCAAGAACAATCCGGGGCCGCCGCAGCTTGAAATTGGATTGATCATTTCTCTACAGAGAAAAAACACAGCCGGCTAATTAAAAGAGCTGGATCCTAATGTAACTGGATTGGGTTCAGCTTTTTTATATCTGATGATGCTTGGATGCATTACAATACCCTTTAACCTATTGATAAAGCTGGTTATTGCTCAGAGGAGGGATATAACATGGTCTCCAAGAGAAACCACCTGATCAAGAATTCCACTAGAGAGTTTTATCGCGAGGGAAAAATCACGGAGGATTACTCCTTTTACGATTATTTGCATGGATATCTTTATGCGCGCTGGCCTTACTTGTACATTGGTGTTGCTACCGGTGAACATAAATTAACCCGTTTGCTTAAACCAGTATTCCTGTTCCTCTCCGCAATTCTTACTCCATTTTCAGAAAAAGATGCTGGTGATAGGGAATCATTTGCAAATTCCTATCACGGGAAAGTTGTTCCTATTGAGGAGGCAAAAAACCTGGTGACGATCCAGGAGGAAATAATTATTAAGGACCTGGAACCAGTCATCCCTTATACCCGTGCTAAAGATATCATCATGCAAAATCCGGACCGGATTATTGCGCTGGATTGTCCCTGCCGATCATCAAGAGCCGATCCCTGCTACCCGCTGGATGTTTGTCTAATAATCGGCGACCCATTTGTCAGTTTTATTCTTGAACACCAACCAGAAAAATCCCGCCTGATTTCATCCCGGGAAGCCATGGACATCCTCCAAGCGGAACATGAACGAGGACATGTGCACCACGCGTTTTTTAAAGATGCTATGCTCAATCGGTTTTATGCAATCTGTAACTGCTGTGCCTGCTGCTGTGGAGCATTTCAAGCCCATAGAAATGGAACTCCTATGCTAACAGCATCTGGTTATACTGCGGAAATTAACCCTGATCTCTGCGAAGGATGTGGAATCTGTCAGGAATACTGCCAGTTTTCAGCCATCCAGATGTTGGAAGGAAAGGCATATATAGATCATGAGGCGTGTTTTGGCTGCGGGGTATGTGTCGACAAGTGTCAAAATAATGCGGTTACGTTTAATCGGGATCCCCAGAAAGGCATACCGCTAGAAATTGAGAAATTAATGAAGGAAGCACTGCTGGTTAGCTGAGCAATAGAATTGTACAAGGCAGGGATAAAAAGTCCTTGTATCACTTGATCTAATGAACGGTGATCACCTGCCCATCAATCGCGCTAACTAAATCCTCTGGAAAGATGCTGAAGACTGTGTTGTGCGATCCTGCAGCGGCCCAGATAACCGGGTGCTTAAGTAAATCCTCATCGATATAGGTTGTAATCTCCCCTTTCAGTCCAAAGGGGGATACTCCTCCGATCGCAAAACCAGTCATCTCACGAACAAATTTCGCAGAAGCAAACCTGATCTCCTCGCCGAAAACAGCTCCAACAACTGCTTCATCTACCTGATTGGAACCACTGGTTAATACCAGAACAGGTTTGTGGGTGGATTTGGATTGGAATATCAATGACTTCACGATTTGGCTGACATGACAGTTTACAGCTGCAGCGGCTTCGCTTGCTGTCCGGGTACTTTGGGGTAAGTCTTTAAATTGGGTGGAGAGATTTAATTTCTTCAGTTCATCGATAACCCGCTGGACGCTGGATTTTTTATCACCCATATGGTGGATCTCCTTTCCGGTTTACTCACTTAGTACTATGATATCCATATAAACCGGATCTCCAAAC
>JAUWEC010000108.1 GCA_030608465.1 Chloroflexota bacterium | reverse complement strand
AAGATCCGGAAATTCATTCGTAAAATCGGCAATTTTCTCCCTGGTTGTATCCGTAGACATCCCATCCGAGATGATTACTTCAATTTCATCTCTCGGATAGGACTGTTCGTAGATCGCAATCAGCAAATCAGTTATTGAGTTTTCTTCGTTATAACAAGGAATAATCACAGAAACCGTCATAAAAGATCCGGCTCCTTCCTCCTGATAGAAACAGTAGAATCGTCAGGTTTAACCACGGGTAATATCACTTCAAATACTGATCCTTCACCAACTGTGCTTTTTACTGTAATTTGGCCTCCATGCGCATTTGTAATCTGCTGAGCAATCGCTAACCCCAAACCTGTTCCCGGCTCTCCATCCTTTTTTCGGGACTTATCGATCTTGTAAAAACGTTCAAATATTCTGTCAAGTTGTTCCTCCGGAATTCCTTCCCCACTGTCCATAATCTGTATCCGGACAACATCGCTTTCGCTCCAGGCTTTCACACCAACGATTCCTTCAAAAGGAGTATGCTTAATAGCGTTATCAACCAGATTCGTGAATACCTGCGCCAGCCGGTCTCTATCTCCAACACAAGTTGGCAGGGTTTCAACATCCAAAGTGAGGTGAACCCGGGCATTTCCTGCCTGAGGTTTCAGTCGATTAACAACGTTAGTAAGGAGATCTTCCAGGTCCAGTTTTTTCCGATCCAGATTAATAGTCCCGGCGTCAAATCGTGCTAGATCCAGCAGGTCTACCACTAGCCGGTACATGCGGTCCGCTTCTATCTTGATGATTCCAGCTGCCTTCTGAAGAGATTCCTTAGAATCTACAGTACCATCCAGGATCGCCTGGGAAAATCCCTGGATTGACGTTAATGGTGTCTTGAGTTCATGTGACACATTGGCTACAAAATCCTGCTGGGACTGCTGGGTGGAATGAACCTTTTGAACCATTTCGTTGTAGGATCCTGCCAGGTTTTTTACTTCATCTGGACCCTGGAGAGAGATTTGCCGGTATTCCCCTGCAGCAACAGCTTCTGATGCCGCCTCAATTTCCTTCAGGGGAGCAGTGATCCAGCTGCCCATCCAGGCTGCAAATATGATCGCCAGCACAAAGGCTATCAACCCTGCTCTGAAGAATGATGGTAAAAAATCATCCCTTAAGATTTGTCTGAGCTGAGAACTCTTTAGCAGCTGAATTCCCCCCTGCCGCGGCAAGGCAAGAACAAGAATATCTCCTTTTGGTCTTATCCAGGAAACATATAGCCAGGTATTCCCATCCAGGTCATTGATTCTTCTCTGCAGTGAGGGTTTCTGGTCATTATCCGGCCACAGAATGGAAGATTCTTCCGGTTCCGTATCGAGGAGTAGTTTTCTTTCCGGGCTAAACAATAAAAGCCGGATTGAGAGTGATTTACTGAGGCGATTAAAGTATTCCTGGTTCTGCCTTAATGAAAGGCTGCTGTCGTTCAGCTGGCGCTGGATAAAAGATAAAGCAATATCCAATCTCTGGATTGCCTGCCGGTCAATAATCGGATTACGGATAATGTAAACAAAAATACCCAATCCCAGAATACTCAATATTAAAAAAATGATAATGGCATACGTCAACCAAAGACGAGCTCGGAGCGAATTAAACATGGATCAGGACTTATACCTTATCTTTATTGGCATGACTATCACAGAGGAAATGCTTCAAATCGAAGGGTGAACAGCTGATTTTATCTGACAACTAATTTATATCCAACACCAGTAAATGTTTCTATTTTTACCTGGGAGTCCTGGAGCTTCTTCCTTAAATGGCCGATATGTACATCAACTGTCCTGGTATTGCCGTAATAATCATAACCCCAGGCCAAATCCAAGAGCTGATTCCGGCTCAAGACAATGCCGGGATGCCTGACCAGAGTAAAAAGTAAATCAAATTCCTGAGTTCTGACTTTTATAGGCTTGCCGTTAATCGTAACTTCACGTCGAAGGGGATCAATATGAATGTCCCCTACCTGAACAGGAGTATCCTCTTCCGGGGGTGGGTCTCCTTTGCTTCTGCGCAAAACAGCCTTCACCCGGGCGACCAGCTCTCTAGGATTAAAGGGTTTAGTAAGATAATCATCAGCACCCAATTCCAATCCCAGGATCTTATCAATATCCTCATCCCGGGCAGTCAGCATCAGAATAGAGACCGGATCCTCTTTTTTCCGCAGCCTGCGGCAGACTTCCAAACCATCCAATTCAGGCAGCATCACATCTAACACGATCAGATCCGGACGGTGCTGCTCAACAGCCTCTAAGGCCGATTTTCCATCGGCTGCTGAAACAGTTCGATAGCCCTCACGTTCCAGATATATCTGAGCGAGTTCAATGATATTGGGTTCGTCATCAACCAAAAGCAGGAGTTCACCGGTCATAGGCGAATAATTTTCTAGATTCTATATTTTTTGTAAAATGTTTAATCATTCCAGAAGCGAAATAGCCTCTATCTCCACTGCCCCATCTTTCGGGAGCCGACCTGGCTGAACAGCTGATCTGGCTGGGTAATCCTCGGTAAAAAATTCTCCATAGATCACATTCATGACACCAAAATCATTCATATCCCGTAAAAAAACCGTTGTTTTAACAACTGATTTTAATGAAGATCCGGCTGCTTCAAGCACAGCCTGAAGATTTAGCAGCGCCTGGCGGGTTTCAGCCTCAATGCCGCCGGGAACAAATTCGCCGCTTTTCGGATCAATACCCAGTTGGCCTGCAGTAAAAATCAGATTTCCCGCTTTTACAGCAGCAGAATAGGGACCTATGGCTTGAGGAGCTTTTTCAGCGATAACAATTTCTTTCTTTGGTGACATGGCTAATCTCCTTTATTATTAGACCACTTTACAGGATAATTACATCAATCCCTGTCCGCATGTAGTATACCGCATATACTATTCCTTCTAAACTCGGACCTTGGCGTAAGACTTTGAATAACTTGTTGGCTATGCGCAAAAAAGGCTGCAAATTTATCTGAATTTGCAGCCTTGGGGAAAATCTCAAGTCAGTGTATGGATTCAGTAGCCCCTTCGACTTGCCTGTCCTGAGTGGACATCGAGCGAAGTCGAGATGGAAATCGAAGGGCTCTGGGAGTTGGGATCCGATTTTATAAATTTACCGACCTCCAGTCAAGATGTACACTGCTCAAGTTTATGAAATGGTAATGGTTTAGTAATATTGGCTGTAAACGTTATTCAGGACGGCACACGAATTCTGATTACTGAACACTGAATACTGCTTACTGAACCCCGTTCCTCCCCTACACCACAATATTCACTAACCGCCCTGGAACAACAATGACCTTCTTCACCTCTTTCCCTTCCAGGTATAACGCTGCACCTTCACTTGCCAGGGCTATCTTCTCTGCCTCTTCCTTGTTTATATCGACAGGAACAACAATCCGGTCCCGCAGTTTGCCGTTCACCTGGACAATCAGGGTGACCTCATCTTTTTTCATCATTTCCCGGTCAACTTCCGGCCAGGATTGATTGTGAATAGAATAGGGTTTCCCGAGCACGTTGGTCCACAACTCTTCTGAGATATGAGGAGCTGCCGGCGCCATCATCAGGGTGTAGATTTCCAAAATCTCAGTCCAGGCTTTCGATCCTGCCGCCCCATTCCGTTGAGCTTCATAGAGCACGTTCATCAACTCCATCAGGGTGGAAATGATGGTGTTAAATTCAAATTGTTCATAATCTCTGGTGATCCGGTCTAACGCGTTATGAACTTCTCGTTTTAAATCCCTGATCAACTCTTTCGAAGCAGTTCCCTTTTTTGTGGGCTGGGTAAATAAAGCCCAGGTCCGGTTTAACCAGCGCTCTGTTCCCGTAATGCCCTGGCTGTTCCAGGGTCCTCCCAACTCCCAACGAGCAAAAAACATCAGGTATGCCCGCACAGTATCAGCGCCATAGGCGGCAACCAGATCATCCGGAGAGATCACATTGCCCCGGCTCTTGGACATTTTTTCTCCGTCCTCCCCCAGCACCATGCCCTGGTTTCGCAGCTGGGTCATCGGTTCATTAGCTTCTGTAATTCCCATATCTCGCAGCGCTTTATGGAAAAATCGGGTGTAAATCAAATGCATTGTGGCGTGTTCGATACCTCCGGTGTATATGTCTACCGGCATCCAATAATCATATTCCTTCTGGTCAAAGGGACCCTGATCAAAGTTTGGACTCAGATAACGCAGGTGATACCAGGAGGAACACATGAAAGTATCCATGGTGTCCGTCTCCCGGATAGCCTTTTCCCCGCAGCTGGGACAGGTAGTATCTTTCCAGGTCGGGTGCAGTTTCAGCGGGCTCTCGCCGGTCGGCAGCCATTCTACTTCTTCTGGCAGTAAAACAGGCAGATCAGTTTCAGGAACTGTATTCCATCCGCAGGTATCGCAGTGAATCATTGGAATCGGTGCACCCCAATAACGCTGGCGGGATATCAACCAATCGCGCAGTTTATAACTGATCGCTTCCTGCCCGGTCCCTTCTTTTTCCAGCCAGTCAATCACTGTTCCCAATCCGGGATTTTTTCTTCCTTTTTGTTCAGTGACCTTTGTTCCATTAAATTGGTCACTGTTGATCATGGAACCCGGTCCTACATATGCTTCCGGCATCGTCTCCCCATCGAACTGCTCCCCATCCGGTTGAATCACAGGGATAATTTCCAATCCAAACTGCCGGGCAAAATCAAAATCCCGTTCATCATGGGCAGGAACCGCCATGATTGCACCGTATCCATAACCCATCATCACATAATCTGCGATCCAGATCGGAATCCTGGCCTTATTGACCGGATTTATCGCATAACTGCCTGTAAATACACCTGATTTTTCCTTTTCCACGGTAGACCGTTGAATTTCAGTTTTGTTATCTGCTTCTTTCTGGTAGGCCGCGACTGCTTGCTTCTGCTCCGGAGTTGTAATGTTTTCTACCAGAGGATGTTCAGGAGCTAAAACCATAAATGTTGCCCCCCATAACGTATCCGGCCGGGTGGTAAATACTGTTAAATCCTCTCCATCTTCAGTTGTAAAGAATACATCTGCTCCTTCGGAACGTCCGATCCAATTAGTCTGCAGGGTCTTGACCCGATCCGGCCAATCAATCTGCGAAAAGTCCAATAACTCATCCGCATAATTGGTTATCTTAAAGAACCACTGCTCCAGATCCTTTTTAATTACCTGTGTGCCGCAGCGTTCACAATGGCGATCATCCCCGTGAACCTGTTCCCGTGCCAAGGTTGTATTACACTGGGGACACCAATCCACGGGTGACTGCTTCCGATACGCTAAATCGTTATTATATAACTGGATGAAAAACCATTGGGTCCAACGGTAATAATCCGGATCTGCAGAGACCGCTTCTCTCCGCCAGTCAATCATGGTTCCCATACTTCTTAGTTGAGATCGCATGCGTCCGATATTTCCGTAGGTCCATTTCTGGGGATGGGTTTTCCGTTTGATCGCGGCGTTTTCTGCAGGCAGGCCAAAAGCATCAAACCCCATTGGAAACATAACGTTGTAGCCCTGCATGCGTTTAAAGCGTGCCCTGGCATCCGAGGGCGCCGTGACATACCAATGGCCAATATGAAAATCTCCAGATGGATAAGGCAGCATGGTGAGCGCATAAAACTTTTTCTTTGACTCATCTACATCTGCTTGATAGAGACCGTCCTCTTCCCATTTTTTCTGCCACTTGGGTTCAATTTCGCCCGGTTTGTAATCTGAAGTCATAATCCCATCTCCATAATAGAGGTTAATCCAAATCTGATTTTCAACATCAATGAGCTAACAATATGCTTAAACAAAAAATCCTCCGCCTTTCAGGGACGAAGGAATGATCTCCGCGGTACCACCCTGATTGTGATGCTGGGCACCACCTCTTGGGGCTGCTGTATCGGGCAGAACCGTTGCCGCTTACTTGATTTCAGAGGCAAAACCACGTATTTAAACGTGCCGGGCGAGTTCAATTTTTCAGCTGTGCACTGCGGGCACACTTGGTGAAATTTTCAGCCGCCGATTTCACCTCTCTGGCAGATAATCTACTACTCCCGAAAATTAACTATTAAGGCACATAATCCATATTTAGTGCCGTTGTCTGTGGACCCAGTGGGACTCGAACCCACGGCCTTCTCAATGCCATTGAGACGCGCTCCCAACTGCGCCATGGGCCCAGGTTATGGTGATTATTTTACCTGTTTATTAAACACCCGTCAACCAGAGTGGACCTGGCGGGATTCGAACCCGCGACCTCATCAGTGCGATTGATGCGCGCTCCCAGCTGCGCTACAGGCCCCGGCATTTCAGCCTCATCATTTTAATTGAGGGATAGTGGGATGTCAAGGAATAATTACTAAAGGGCAAACCCTTTGAGAGGATTTGCCCTTCTTGATTTGATCGGTATCTTCTACAGCTTACTGCCTTGCCTGACCCTTTCCATTGAGGGAGACCTTCATCCCTCTTCTTTCAGCTGAATTTGATGCCGAGCTTAGGGAAAGAAACTCTTGAAATTCTTCCTGACTGAGAAATTGAGGTTGGTAGGTTTCCCCGGTCTGCCGCTCATAATTTCTCACAAAAGAGTTCAGGTGATTGATCGATCCTCTAAGTAAATTTTCATAAACCTCAATCACTGCGCTGTTAGACGTTTGATCCAGGTATTTCTGCAAATCAAGGATATCAATCTCCTCAATCGCGCCCCCAACCAAAAGCGCGTCGGCCAAAGACATACTTCCACTAGCCATTAGCTCATCGTGTAAGTCCTGCAAAACCGGATTGGTAAATACTCCCACTCCATTGTCCTGCACCGGATCTTCAAATTCAAACAGATCAATGAGGGTCTTTACTGCCTCCATGTGGGTATCTTCGCTCCTTGAAATATTAGCAAAAATATTCATATTCCACAGGTCAGCAAGTTGAATATATACATCCCGGGCCAATTTCTCTTCTTCCCGCATGAAAGCGATTCCTTCTAGTTCACTCGTGGAGAGCTCCGTGTTAGATAAGGCTGCGATGGTTGCCTGATGGGTTTCTTCACCAGGTCCATATCCCTCAGCTGCCGCCGGATCAGAAACTTCACTTTCGCCAGACACCAACTCTGTGCTTTCCGCTAGATCATCAACCCCCTCTGCTTGGGAAAGGTCAACTTCCGTTTGGTTTTGATCAGCCACCGCAGGAGCTGCGCAGGCACTCATTACTAAAACCATTACCGCAAATAACATTATATTTTTCTTCATTGAAATTTTCTCCTTTAAACAACTATTAATGTTAAAAGGATACTCCCCCCTGATTAACAACTTATTGGTTAATTATGAAGAAATTGTTTAGTTGAGGTCAACGTTGATTGGAATTAATAAACTCGAGCAAAATGGGATTGACTATTTCCGGCCGCTCGTAATGGGAAATATGCCCGGCTTTCTCAATAATCTGGATCTGCATTTCTGGCAAAAATCCTTGAAGGACCTGGATATGCTCCCATGATATCGTTTGATCTTCCCTGGCCCAAATCAACAATACCGGCAGTTTTGTCTCATAAAGCTTCTGGTATTCCAGTTCCGAATTGAGTTCCACTAAATTACGGATTGTTGAAAGCAGCGCTCTCCCTGTCCCGCGATATTGCAGCTGGACCCGGTATTTTTCTTCCCAACCCGGAAATTTTTCCGGTTGATAAAAATCACTGGTCTGCATTTTGGGCAGCAGCAGAGGCTCCATGACAACAGCCATCAGATACTCTCCAACTCCGGGAAGATTTAGGGGAAAGATATCCTTCCAGGAAATCTGAACAACCTCGGGGGCAATCAAGGTAATTCCCCTCACTAAATCCGAGTGATTGTTCGCATAGCTGGCAACTATGGGTCCTCCCATAGAAAGCCCGATCAAATGAACTGGATCTTCAACCCCCAATCCCAAAAGCAGTTCCTCTAATTGGTTGGCAAAGAGGTCAATATCATACTCCACATCCGGGCGATCAGAATACCCCCGCCCATAAAGATCAAAACTTAATACACGATATCCTGCCCTCTTTAGCGCTTGAAAAGTCGGATCCCAAACATAAGCAGGAACAGAAAACCCGTGAACCAATACAACCAACGTGGCATCTTCCGGTCCTTCGATCTGGTAATGGACCAGGCCTTCTGATAGTTCAACAAAATCTCCTGCTGCATCATCCCTCACTGCATCAGTAAGATCCAGTTTTTCTACATTTAGAATCAAGAACATACAGGCAAAGAGCAGGACCAAACCCAGTAGAATGCTCAGCAAAACTTTTCTTGTCCCGTATTTTCTCATTATTCCTTCTCTTTTGATTAGGACTCTGGTGATTGTCCTCTTCCGGTATTGAAAACAAGTCTAAATCCCCAACATTAAATATATCAACCATATTTGGTGTTAATAGACCTGAGTATCTCTCACTATCTAAAATATAACATTGAGGGAACTTTAAAAGATTGTGCAACATCTTTTCTGTAAAAGTAGTCAGGTGATCCATAGTAATTTAAGTTCTGCACTTTAACAAAATGATAAATAAATTTTGCCTGTCTCCCAGGTTTCACTGATCTCCATCAACACAGCACTCACCAGTCTCAGACACGAAGCTTCGTTTGGGAATATCCTGGCCACCCTGGTGCGCCTGCGAATTTCTTGACTGACTCGTTCCAGGCTGTTGACTGTGCGGATCCTGCGACGGTGATCTGTTGGGAAAGCAAACACAGTCAATCCTTCTGGGATATTGCCTTCCATCCAATCAGCTAGCCTTGAAGCTCGTTTAGCATATTTCTCAACGGTCAAACGCAGCTGAGCTTCAGCTTGCTCGCGGCTCGGGGCATTGAAAACAGTCCGGATATCCGCAGCTACTTCCCGTTTCATGCTCTGTCGCGGCACATACTGGCTGGCGTTCTGCTGCAAATGAAATTGACAGCGCTGCCAGGGAATACCGCTAAAAATCGCTTTGCGGGCGGCTTGCAAGCCCATATGGGCGTCACTAATGATTAGCTGCACATCCTTCAAGCCTCGCTCCACCAGGCTCTGCAGGAACTCGCGCCAGTGGAGTTCCTGTTCACCGAGTGAGACTGAAACGCCCAAAATCAGGCGTTTTCCCTCAGGATTTACTCCGCTGGCTATCAAAACAGCCGCATCCCGGATCTGGCCGTCCATTCGCACCTTTTCATAACGAGCATCCAGGTACAGGTAAATTGTTGGTCCCAAAGGTCGATTACGCCACGATTCCAGGACTTCGTCTAGCAAAGCGGCTGCCCGACTGACTTGTGTGGCTGATACTGCTTTCCCGCACAAACGCTCTGTGATAGCTGCGACCTTGCGGGTGGAAACGCCCTGAACATACATCTCAGCTAGCGCCAGCATCAGGGCTCGTTCACTGCGTAAACCTTTCTCCAGTGCC
>JAUWEC010000035.1 GCA_030608465.1 Chloroflexota bacterium | reverse complement strand
CGACCAACTTCATTTACCAGCTCTATTTCTGCTCCGGCCAGATCCGGGGAAGCCGGCAGGATAGAAAGTTTTAGTTTTGGATTGTGCAGGATATAATCCCGGATATTATTTTCTTCCAGAATTGCCTCATAGGTTCCTCCTGCGGTGTTTTTCTTGTCAATCCCCAGCGAGGAGGTGGCGTTAGCTTGGGGATCAATGTCCACCAGCAGGACATTTTTACCAAAATAGGCTAAAAACGCGCCAAGGTTAATCGTTGTTGTCGTTTTTCCGACGCCGCCTTTTTGATTGGCAATTGTATAGATTAATCCCATATCTCAATGAACCTTTTGAATGGATTGTATCTCCACTTTTGTGGGAATTCCATCGATCCCCGGTCGAGTGTCAGTGATCGCTGCCATCGCTGAAGCCACCTGCGCAGATTCAATCAACCTTTTTCCTTGTAAACGCGTAATTTATTGTAAATGCTGCCGCAAATATATCACCAGCTCCGGTTGGGTCCACCTCTACCTCCGGCTCAACGGGGATGGAGATGGTCTTTTCTTGCCAAAAAATCTCTGCCCCGGCGTTCCATTTAGTGCGGACCAGCAGAGGAAATAGAGGGCAAAGCGGATTGATTAATGACCGGTCGAATCCCAGATCCTCAATGCTCAGAAATACTGCCGTGTTTTCCGGAAAACAATTATTTATTTCCGGAAATGGTGAAGGTTGGAACAACCCTTTTTGATCCCATTTTCTCAGCCAGCCCTGGAGAGATAAACACAGGGCTGCTTGGAAAAAATAAAACCCGGTTTCCAGGCTGATCTCCCGGGCAATCGGTCCCAGCTGATGATCTTAATCCCGTTCAGCGGGTCAACCGGGGTTTCCTCATCATAGGAGGTGACCATACCCACCTCCCAGACCCATTCTTTTGGCGAGTATTGCACTGTATACGGCTGTGCCTCCCAGTCTGAACCCTCCTTCTATGTCTCCCGGGTAATATGACCGGCTATTAAATAATCCATGGCTGTCTTCCCCGGTTGGATGTTCATGGTGGAATTATACCTGAAAGCGAAAAACCAGAAAAAAAAAACTGGCACAGGGATTTATTCCATGCCAGTAAGTTAATTGTCCTGCCAGGTTTACTCAGCAGGATGAATGACGACTTTCCGGTAAGGTTCCTTACCGACACTTTCTGTGTAAACCGAGGGATTATCCTGAAGTTCCATGTGAGCAAATCGGCGCTCATTGGGCGGCATGGGTTCAAGCGCCTGCTCGCGGCTTGTGTCCTTTACCTGCTCGGCGACCCGGCTGGCTAACTGCCTGACCTGCTTCTCTCGTCTTTCCCGGTATCCTTCCACGTCAATGCTGAGCGGGATCCCATGTTCAAGTTCCTTGCCCAGGATTAACCGGGTGATGTACTGCAAAGCATTTAATGTTTTCGCCCGACGGCCAATCAGAATGCTCAAATCATTTCCTGAGATATCAACCAGGATAGGCCGAAACGGCAATTTATCGCTTTCTTCACCGTATTTTGCTACAACCTTAGCCGTCAAATTCATTTTCTCAAGTAATTCTGAGACAATATCTTCCGTGAGTTTTAAGGTTGAATCTTTCTCTGACGCTGGAGTCTGGGAAGGGCTCTCTTCTGGCTGAACTTCCTCACCTTCATTGAGAACGGAAATCCGGACCCGCGCTTGGCGGGCTCCAATTCCTAAGATTCCCTGTCCACCTTCATCCAGCACGGTTATCTCTACCGCTTCGCGTGGCAATCCTAAATCATTTATTCCCTTTTCGATTGCTTCTTCAACAGTCCGAGCAATAACCTCGAGGGTAGCGCGATTATTTTTCATAATACCTCATTGGTACCAGCGTTCCATCTCAGGGTTAACAGCTTATCTGTTATGACCTCGAGGGAAGTTTTGGTAGGATATTCTTAAAATCCGCCTGCCCAGTCAAAACGTATTGGGCGATGGTGGCGAGATTGGTTGCAATAAAATACAAAGCCAGTCCGGAAGCAAAGGTCAGCGCCAGGTATCCCATAAAAAAGGGCATATAAAGGCTCATTGCCTTGGTCATCTGGGCGCCCTGGCCGCCGGCGTCACCGGTTCCTTGTCCGGGTGGGGTGATCATCTTGGTCTGAATAAATGATGTGATCACGACCAGGATAGCAAGTATCGGAACAGCGACTCCCATGATTGTAAGCCGTTCTGGTTCGCTGAGGTCCATCCACCAGAATTGACTGTTAATCGGAATTAAGTCGGCGCCATTGCTTAGGTGTTTGGAAAAATTAACCAGCTGGATTGGTGTCACTGCCAGCGTGCGGATAATTGCCTGGTAGAGTCCGATGATAACTGGAAACTGGACCAATAATGGCAGACAGGAACCAAAGGGGCTGATTCCCATCTCCTTGTAGATCTCCATTTGTTTTTGAGCCAGTCCTTCTTTGTCGTTTTTGTATTTTTTCTGGATATCAAGCCATTTTTTTGAACCTTGCAATTCCTGCATGTCTTTGCTGCTTTTCATCTGCTTGGCGGTCAGGGGATAAGTCACAACCCGGACCAAAACGGTGAAGATAATGATTGCCCAGCCGAAATTCTGGCCGACTAAATCATAGATGAAGAGCATTACGGTAATCATTAAGGTAATAAAGGCATCCCACATATATTTTTTCCTGTTTGTTAGTTATTAGAGTCCAGGATCTGTTTAAGTTCCTCTTCTTATTTCGCCGGGGGATATCCCCAGATTTGGATCCCATTCTGATTGAGTGCGATCAGGAAGAATTCCGCTTCTGAGGGAGCAAGCAGGATGATATCTCCGTCCGATGCAGGGCTGGCATATAGTTTGCCTTCGATGGGCAGATTCCGCTGCACAACACCATCGGTACTGACAACTACCAGGCTGCTGGCATCGGTTGAAAAATAGATTTGTCCATCCTGGATCAGCGGAGTTGAAACTATACTTCCGCCAGGCTGCAGCTGCCAGAGAAGATTTCCGGATTCCAAATCCAAGGCGTAAAAAGTGCCGGAAAGGTCGCTGATATAAACCTGTTCCCCGTCAATCACCGGGCTTGCCCAGGCCCAATCTGAAGTGCTAAATCGCCATTCAACCCTGTGGCTTTTCTCATCCAGGGCAACGATCTCGTTGTTAAACGTACTGACGATAACCAGACCGCTTTCGGACACCGTGGGTTTGCTGACTATGGGTCCACCCAGATCTTCCGTTTTCCACAACAGGGAACCGGTTTCTGGATTGATGGCATAAAGGATGTGATCCATGGATGTCAGATAAATGCATCCGCAGCTCTCAGACCAGGCGGGAGAAGCCCAAATCGGTTCTCCAGTTTCAAACGGTTCCCAGAGCGGGAGTCCGTTTAAATCTACCGCGTAGAGCTTGTTGTCAGATGATGGCGCGAATATTCCTAGATCAGTGACCAGCGGCGCCGCTACGTAGCGGTTTTCGGCATTGGTAAACGACCAAATTTCTCTGCCTGTAGCTGGATCAATACTGTAGAGATTGCTGTCATAACTGGCAACAATCAGCTGGGTCCCATTATCAGCAAATACGGGCGCTGCATAAAAATCAACACCGGTTTCCGGTTCTACAGGATACAACCATTTTGGTGTCCCATTTTTCAGATTGAGTGCGTAGACCTGGGGACCATAAGAGAAATAGGCAACATCCTCCTTGAGAGTGATCTCGGACCATCCAGTCGCAACGACGCGCCGGCCTGTGCAGGCGCCCAACGAGAGGGCAATCAGGGCTAAGAGAAGGATTAGGATATATTTTTTTATTGTTTTCATATTTTACTTTCTGGTGGTTAATTTACGGAACCGGGTCGAACCCTCCCCGGGAAAATGGATTACAGCGAAGAATTCGCCAGCTACCCATAAGTACGCCCCGGAGTACTCCGTATTTGTAGATTGCTTGGTATGAATAATGTGAGCAGCTGGGGTAATACCTGCAGGTATCCCCTGGCAAAACTTTTGATAAGGTCTTCTGATAGAGAAGAATTATAGCCAGAACCGGGAATCTAAATACCGTCCAGATTGTCAGGTCAAGATCTCTTAGGAGAAGATCCTGGGATGGATGGTGGTGTTCGGTCTGTTTTATGCTTATCTCATTGTTCATTGGTTTTTGGTTAGAAGTATTTCAGTTTTCCTGAAAAGAGATTCTAACGCTTCTTTTGCTTCTCTGCAGTTGGATTCTGTCAGTGGTTTCCTGGCAATCAGGATTCCGTTATATCCGGGTTTAATATCCTGGATTAACTCTCTCAGTGCTGCCCGGATAATCCTTTTCGCTCTGTTTCGTTTGACTGCGTTACCAGCTGAAATCCCTGCTGTGACCGCAAACCGGGAGAGCGGGTGGTTCACTTTCTGAATTATCAAAATAAGAAGCGGGTGGGGATATGATTTTCCAGATCGCCGCACCCGCATGATCTCAATTGAACTTGTTAGGCGAAATCTCCGTTCCACAAGAATCTTATTAAATCAGAGTTAACTATTCCAGTTTGTTTTCTTGACGTGATTGTTTTTTGTGTGCGTAAGTACATAACGGCCCTTCAAACGGCGCCGCTTTAGCACGTCTTGTCCGCCTTTGCTGCTCATGCGAGACCGGAACCCATGGACCCGAGCCCGGCGTCTTATTTTCGGTTGATATGTCCGTTTTGGCATCTTCTTGTAACTCCTTCAAAGTTCAAACTCAACTACCGACGAAACATTATACCGTGTGGGGTTAGTTTGGTCAAACTCCTTTAGGAAAGGATTGAGGAATTATTACCCCCGGTTTGACCTCCTCTGAAAGACGCATCCAGGATCAATTGGAGAGTTAGTTACTGATCCGGCGGAGAGCCAGAAAGTATTATAATTTTAATATTACACTATCTAATAGACTGATTGTGGAGAGATTATGTATACCAGAATTCTGAATTCCCTGTCGAACCATCAGATCGTTGAAGTCCGGATTGGATTGAAGTGGACAGCAGTGGTAGTCGATAAAGGGGACCACCAGCAGTGCGGTTTAGCTTCTACGCTTTCCGGGGATCACGGTCATACCGGGGAGCCGACCATTCCTGACCCGGGAAATCTGGAAACTAATTCCACTTTAGAGCTGGCAGGCTGGATTGAGTCGGAAATCCCCCTTCGGCGTAGCATTGGATGCGCTGCTATTAATGCCTTGCTGCCCCGGGATCCCTCATCATGGGTGGATCTGAACGCCGAAGGCGCAATTTTGGAGCATGGCAGGGGGAAAAAGGTTGTTCTTATCGGGCATTTTCCCTTTGTATATCATTTAAAAGAGGAATTGGGGGAGTTAACCGTGCTGGATCAGAGTCCTTCTGGAGATGATTTGCCTGCCAGCGCTGCCCCGGAGATACTTCCCGAAGCTGACCTGGTTGCCATCACGGGGATGACTTTTATCAACCATACGCTGCCTGAGTTATTGTCTCTTTGTAAACCGGAAGCGTATGTGATTATTCTCGGTCCTTCAACGCCGTTATCCCCTGTCCTCTATGAATTTAGAGTAAACCTGCTGGCAGGTTCTACGGTGGAAAATATTCCCGCTGTGTTAGCTGCCTTGGGGCAGGGAGGCAATTTCCGGCAGATTCATCAGGCAGGGGTCCGATTAATTACTCAAATCCCATCTAGTGGATAGGATGTATTAAAGGGAAATCTTATGGAAGAGAAGGTGATTACTTTTTGCTCAATAGGAATCATACAGACCCCGTTTAAGGATTTATCTGGCATGCCCATTCAACCTAGTGCGGCTGAGGGCGTAGAAGGCAAGGTGATTCTTGATCCAGCGCTTCAGCAAGGTTTACAGGACCTGGCAGGATTCTCTCATTTAATTCTGCTTTATTATTTTCATCAAGCAGGTGATCCCGAATTGCTTGTGAAGCCATTTCTGGATGATAAAAAACGCGGTATTTTCGCGACCCGGGCACCCAGACGGCCGAATGGTATAGGTTTCTCAATCGTAAAACTGCTAAAGATCCAGCAGAATATACTCTACATAACCAATGTGGATATCCTGGATGGGACCCCGCTGCTGGATATCAAACCTTATATTCCCTACTTTGATAAGCCGGAAGCAGATAAAGTGGGTTGGCTGGAAAAAAACAAAGGAAAAATTGGGGGAAAATTATCAGATGGCAGGTTTGTTTAGATAACTCAGGATAGATATAAGAGCCGGTATCCTTAGAAGGATACCGCTTCCATTGATATTGGAATGTAGCTTTGAGAGCCCTCCCATTTGATTCTCAAGCAGGAAAGCCTATCCTGAGTAAAACCGAAGGGTCAGCTCCTGCCGGTCAGATACCCGGGAGGGCTGCCTCCCTCCCTTGAGCAATTTGTTCGCGTATGTTTCACCCATTGATCCTGGTATCTATGCTCAACCGGGAGAGTAGCCAGGGTAAATATCGCGCCGCCAGAGAACGCAAAAACACCCAGCCAGGCTAAACCTATTGCGTTAATAAACAAACCTACCACGATCAAGATCCAGCCCAAGGTGGAACCGATGTTCACGTCCGGCACAAGCATCGATCTTAAATGCAGTGGAAAATAGTTTTCTTTGTCCTGCAGAGCGTGCCCCAGTTCATGGGCAGCGATGGCGAGGGAGGCAACCGAGTTGCCCTGGTAGACACCAGGTGATAAACTGAGCACTTTTTTCCTGGGATCATAATGATCGGTCAGCTTCCTCTGGATCTGCCGAATCTCAACATCGTGCAGCCCTCCGGTTGAAATTAATCTTTGAGTCGCTTGTTCACCGGTCAGACGGGAGATGGTTTCTATCTTGCCCCATTTTATGTAGGTGGAATTTACATACCATTGTTCTGCCAGCATAGCGATAATCGCCGGCGCCATGAACAACAGGTATTGTGGATTAAAATAAAATATTGTTTCGTTTCCTACTATATTATTCTATGATATCCAACAATACTTCAATTGCTTTATCCAATTGGGGATCCAGTTCGGCCAGAAAATCTTCTTCGGTAAATTCTACAAGGAACTTTGGCGTGAGACCTGTTTCATGGATCTGTCTCTTGTCCGGGGTCAGCCAACGGGCAATTGTCACCCGGACCGCGCCCTGATTATTTCTCAGCTCGATCCAATTCTGGACCGAACCTTTGCCAAAGGTTGTTGCGCCAACCAGTGGTCCCCGCTGATGATCCTGGATCGCTCCGGCAACAATTTCTGATGCGGATGCTGAGCCTTCATTGACCAGTAATACAAGAGGTATTTCGGTAGCAAGACCTCCCTTATTGGCGTTGAATTCCTCCATTCCATCATCATAGCCATAATCTTCATAAAGTATTACACCTTCAGCGATGAATTCGGATCCCACCTCAACAGCTGTTTGAAGGTATCCTCCCCCGTTATTTCGCAGGTCCACAATTAATCCAATCGGGTTCTGTTCAAGTAATCCTTCTAAATTTTCCCTGAGTTCAGATCGGGTATCCGCTCCAAAGGTCATGATTTGAACGTATCCAATATTTTCTTCCAGCATTTTGCTATCAACGCTGGGGACGATGATCTTTTTCCGGATAATTGTGACATCAAAAGGTTCCGGTTTTCCTTCGCGGCGGATGGTAAGCACAACTTTGGAACCGGCAGGACCAAGGACTTTCCGGATCACCAGAGAACCATCTATACCAGTCATATCTTCCCCGTCAATCATGATCACCTGGTCTCCGGGTATTAACCCGGCTTCTTCTGCTGGAGAATTAGGCATAGGGCTGATGATGGTGAGGTACTCGCTCGTGGTATCAACCCAGGCACCGATTCCTTCATATTCTCCATCCATCGGAATATTGGCCTGCATATATTGGTCCGGGTCCATATAGGAGGTATGCTGATCCCCCAATGAATCCAGCATGCCTGAAATTGCTCCTCTCATCAACGTGGTATTGTCAACCGGTTGGTCAATGTATTGATCATGAATGATTTCCCAGGTCTCCCAAAAAGGAATAAATAATTCCTCTATCGAGATATTGGCAGAGGGATCCGTTGCCGGAGTACCCTCAGCGCCTTGTGATGGCACAATTTGTGTTGATTCGGCAAACCAGGACAAGGCTGGTTGGGGTAATAATAGATTGCCGACAATCGCGCCGGCAGAGAAAGCGCTGGCGGTGATGACCAACCCGCCTACTATTCCAATAATGATCCAGATGCTCTTTTTCATACTTATCTCCGCTATAAAGTTCCCTGGGATACCTTCTAAACTTATTTTGTCACACTAATAAGGTTATCACCGGGAGATTAATTCAATCTAAAAAGTATATCAACAAATTATTAAGATACCCCCATATCCTTGAATCAAGTTAAGAATAAGATCTTACCTTATATATTATTAGTCTGACCGAATAGTAGGGAGGAAAATAATATCCAGATCCAGGGGGCGATCCAGTTCGTTTTCCAAGGTTAAAGCCAGATCATTTACAGTTTCCTGGTTCAGTGGATCTGAAGATCGAACTGTTGCGCTGATCAACAGTTTATCCCGGGACTGTGTCCTTTCAATATTGATGATGGACATTTCTTCTGTAAGGGGGGATTCCAGTAATACTCGCTCAATAGTTTGTTGTTCCCGTGTTTGTTTGATGATCCCGTTCATGATAATTGCCAGGGGAATGGTGATCAAAAAGACTAGAAACAAAATGCCTGTCACTCCTCTCTGGATTCGTTTTTTTGTCTCTGGCTGCAGATTCAGGGGATGAATACCCAGCAAGGTAAAGATGATTACACCGCCAAGACTGATGGTTACAAGGTTGGTGGTGAACAGCAGTAGAGCGCCGCCAGCTGCCTGCATGTTCCCATTTGCTAACCCCAAACCAACTACACTGAGAGGTGGTGCCAGGGCTGCGGCAATTGCCACACCGGGCAAAGCTGCGCTGACATCTTTCCTGCTCACCGCATAAGCGCCGGCCATACCAGAAGCCAGGGCGATAAACAAATCCAAGATAGTCGGTTGAGTCCGGGCGAGGATTTCGGGAGTCATGTCTTTTAGGGGAGAAAGTAAACCGATAATGATCGAAACAATTATAGATGCCATTACACCCTTAAAGACGGATTCCAGTGAGGTCCTGACTAACCGTCCTTCTCCAAGGATTATCCCGAGTGAAAAACCAAGTATGGGTGACATCAGCGGGGCTACAAGCATAGCACCGATCACAACTGCTGGGCTGTTAAGCAGCAGTCCCAAGGTAGCAATGATTGAAGATAAAACGATCAGCACGAAATAATCTGAGCCAGGCTGTGCATCTTCAATTAGTTCCTCCCGGACTCCAAGCTGGTCTTCCGTTGTTAAGGTAGGAAAGAGGCTGAAGATTGCTGACAGTGCTCTGCGAAAAAGGAATTCCCGAGCGCCGCTGTATCCTTTGACCATAATGGATGTGTTCGGTGTCTGGGAAGCAATTCTGAGGGGAATGCTTCCAAAAGCAAATTGGTCAAAGAATCCCTGTTCTGTGGCTCCGACAATGACCAGGTCATAAGCTTTGGCTTCCTCAAGGATGCCATCCAGGACATTGTTAGCTATGATCACCTTCTTTTCAGGCGGTTGGCTGAAGGTCAGACCTTCCAGAGTATCTTCAATGGTCAGGAGGTTTTCGTCCATCCGGCGGGGTGTGGCCCGGCCAACCTGGACATACAGTCCGGTTACGGTAGCCCCATAAATTTGAGAAAGTGTGGCTGCTAAGCGGGCTCCAATCGGAGCGTTGGGACCTCCAGCAGTAGGAACCAGGATAGACTTGATATCCTGCGTATGGTCTCCCTGCACGATTAAAACATCACAAGGAGCATTTTTAATGACCGGGTCAATTACCGGTCCCATGGTATTTGAGATTGACCGGGTATCCCCGAGCCATCCAAGCAAAATCTGGTCAACCCGTTCCTCCCTTGCAGTATCCAGGATACCCTCCGAAATACTGCGCGATACCCGGGTCATAGTTTGAACCCGGAATTCTTCTATTGTTGCCTGGTCTACCGCCCGGTCCAAAAGCACATGGTCGGTTTCTGCCTGTGAACTGCCCTCTGAAAGGGGAATCTGGCCGGGCACAGTAATTACCCGCAGGGCGATGACTTTTCCTCCTTGCTGACGGACAAGTGACCCGGCTAAACGAAGCAAAGTTTCCGCGGTATCCGGATTAGCGATTGGGACTAGAACTCGAACGCTATGTTTGGTTTTCTCTTCCTCCAGGTGTGTTGTTTTAAATACAGTGATACCTTCTTTGGCTTTTATACTGTGGTGCCGTCCGTATCCAATAAAAATGGCAAAACCTGTCAACATTAGCAATCCAGCAGCAGGAAGATATTCTGCCCAGGTTAGAATGAGCAGTAAATCAAAAACCAAAACCAGGGCTGGAATCCAGGGATGAATGAGAAGGTTAAAGGAGGATGAGGCGATTTGTTCCCTTCTGGTGAGGGTGAAATTAACAGCCATTAGCACAATCAGATAGAGCAGCCCGCCCAGCCGGGCTAAATAATCCAAGGGGGAAAAAAGCGTCAGAGCAATCAGAATTGTGAAAACGGCAATCAAGAGTACCGGCGTGTTCGAGCGGCGGTTGGTTTGTTTAAAGGGTTCAGGCCAAAAACCGTCACTTGTCATAGCATACCCCTGATGGGTCAGGAGGGTTATGACCCTATTTAAAGCCAGGGGGATAGCCGCAATGCTCAGGAATAACATTCCGACCCTGGCCCATTTTCCGCCGACCAGATCAGCTAACTCAGCCAGCGGCAGTCCCAGCTCAGTGGAAGATCCGGGGTGGAATACTCCACTGACAATACTGGCAATAAAGGCAGTGATTAAACCTGCCAGTATTGGGGTGATAAACAAGGCTCTGGGGGCGTTAGTGGTGCGTTTGGTAATTTCACTTTGCAAGCCAGCCGTGATTTCCAGACCGAGAAAAGAAATCAGCAATAGATTAAATGGAACACTCCAATCGGAATTTGATAGTTCAAGGTTAACCAGCTTGATTTTGGGTAGAGCGACCAGGCAGAAAATCAGGATTAAAGCGAGAATCAGCAGCAATAAATAGCTATTCCGATTCTTCCTGAAGGGAAGAAGTTTGATCCCGGCAGTGAGAAGGAGTATTCCGACAGCAAAGGGGAATTGAGGCAGACTGACATCAGCCAGTAGTTCAACCAGGGCCGTGCTTTGCCGGGCAAAACCCTGGATAAGGATCCCACCTGCGGTGATTCCTGCCAGGAGCAGCGCCCAGCCGGTTAAAAACGCCAACCAATTTCCTTCCTCGCAGTCTTGAACAAGCTGATAAGCTCCACCGGGCTGGGGAACACTCATTGAAAGTTCAACATACCCGAGCAGGTTTCCAACCACGATTAATGAGGACAGTAGGATAATAACGGGGATTGAGGTTCCGTTTGTGGTTATTAAATCACCCAGCAGGACAAGAACAGAGATTACCAGCATCACACCCAGGCTCATTGAGATTGCGCGCAGGAGGCTGATGCTGTAGCTGTATCGGATTTGCTGGGCATACTCTTTTTCGCTCATGGTTTTTCCTTATCATTGGCAGGAATGGGCAACCATAGCTGGGGCATTTTTTCTTTCATATCATGGATTGAATTTAACTGAATATCAACCTGGTTGGAAGAATCGTTTTCCCCAACCAGCGTGGTGTAAAAACCGAGTTCTTTAGCAGGTATCAGGTTTTGAATCAGATCGTCAAACAGCACACATTTTTTTGGATCAGTCACTCCTGCCAGTTTCAGTGCTGTCTGGTAGGCTTTTCGATTAGGTTTAACAATAAAATCCAGCGCAAGAAGGTCCACAATCCCGGAAAAGAGATCTCTAATTCCCAGTTCATTCAATACTTTCCAGGCGTGGCGGTGGTCCGCGTTGGTAAAGACCCATAAATCCTGAGGCAGGGTCTTCAGTAATTCCCGGAGAACAGGGTCCGGTTCCAGAAAATCCTTCAATGGCAGATCATGAACATAGTTTAGATAGTCATCAGCCTCTACCTGGTGGTGAATCCTGAGACCTTCCAGTGTAGTTCCGTAAGTGGTCCAATATTTGTCTCTCGTAGCAGGGATATCTACCTCAGGGATTCCAACTTCCTCCAGCATGAATTGGAAGATCCGGAGTTTGATTTGTTCCCAAAGCCCGTTCGAGGCAGGATAAAGTGTCGCGTCAAGATCAAAAAAAAGGGTAGAAAAATACATATCCGCATTATACCTGATCCTGATCTACCAGGATGGCCCGCGCAAATGATATCAAACAAACCGGACTAAGCGAGCGCGGAGGATTTTTTCCCATCCATTGTCCGCACTCCGTTATAATATCTTCATGCCTATACAAATATTGTCAGAAGAGGTTGCCTCACAGATTGCTGCTGGAGAGGTTGTGGAACGTCCCTCATCCGTGGTGAAGGAATTAATTGAGAATGCGCTTGATGCTGGAGCAGATCAGATCACAATTCTGGTCCGCGAGGCGGGAAAACGCCTGATTGAAGTAGTAGACAATGGGGCAGGAATCCCGGCCGAGGAATTGGCACTGGCGGTGCACCGTCACGCAACCAGTAAATTGAGGGATGCGGAGGATTTGTTCCGCGTCCCCACATTGGGTTTCCGCGGTGAAGCTTTAGCCTCAATAGGATCTGTCTCCCATCTATCACTGATTTCCCGGATTCAGCGGGAGGATCTGGGTGCGAGTATAAAAGTGGAGGGAGGAGAACTAAAACCATCCACACAGTTGGGAATACCGCCAGGGACAACTGTCCGTGTAGAGCATCTGTTTAACAATGTACCCGCGAGATTAAAATTCCTTAAAACAGACCGGACAGAAAAAAGACATATCAATGATATTGTCAGCCGATACGGGCTTGCCAACCCCGGCGTCCGTCTGAAACTTTATCAGGATGATGAGCTGGTATTTCAAACCAGCGGCAGCGGAGTTCTCCGGGAAGTGATCACCGTGGTATATGGAGTTGGGACAGCCAGGCAGATGATAGAGGTTCTTTCCGAGGATGATGTGCTGATGGTCAATGGATTTATCAGCCCTCCGGGATTAACGCGATCTAACCGACGGGAAATCCTCTATTTTGTCAATCAGCGCCCGGTACAGGATCCTGCTCTCAATAAAGCCCTGACTCAGGCTTATCACACCCTATTAATGAAGGGCAGATATCCCATTTCGGTTCTCTTTCTGAAACTCCCACCGGACAAGGTGGATGTTAATGTGCACCCAACCAAGGCAGAAGTGCGATTTGTGGATAAGGGGGAAGTCTTTCGCAGCGTGGGTAAGGCGGTCAGACGGGCTTTGTTAGCCAATACTCCTATTCCAGAGGTTGGAAACCTGGGGGGAGTTAGGTTATGGGGTGGACCAACGCCGGATCACCGGGATGTTCAGCGGTGGATAGACCCGGCCTGGGAGATGGCGAAAGATGCCAAAGATGAAGGTTCTTTTGGTACTCTGGTGGAATCCGGGCAGGTCATTGCAGGAATGGGAACACCCATTTTACGGCTGATCGGGCAGGTAGCCGCAACTTATCTGATAGCGGAAGGGCCCGATGGTTTGTACTTAATCGACCAGCACGCTGCTCACGAAAGAATTTTATTCGAGAAATTTATCTCGACCAGAGATAAAAATGTGCCTTCCCAGATTCTGCTTGATTCTGTGGTGGTTGAGTTCTCTCCCAGCAGCGCAGATTTGGTGAATGAACATCTTAAATTGCTTGGGGAATTGGGATTTGATCTGGAAAGTTTTGGACCAGACGCTTTCGTGATCAGGGCTGTACCGGCTCTGCTGCAGGGCACATCCCCCGAAGGTATCCTCAGAGCGGCAGTTGAAGATCTTGAGGAAGATGAAACTCCACTTGAAAAAAACATCGAACAGAAAATAATTGCCAGGATCTGTAAAAGGGCTTCTGTAAAAGCCGGGCAGATCTTATCTCCCGAAGAGAGTAAACAACTGCTGCTAGATTTAGAAGCCTGTATATCTCCGCGGACATGTCCCCATGGACGTCCCACAATGATTCATTTATCGGTTGATTTGCTGGAAAGGAAATTTGGTAGAACAGGTCCGAGGTAAAAAAACTCCCGGAGTTTCAAAAACTCCGGGAGCCTAATATTTCTACTTACGATAATCCCTCTATAAATATCTCTGGAAGGTCGTGGCATTCCCCGCAACCCAGCTGCGGCTCTCGAACGTCCTGATGAGTTTTTGTGCAGTAAGCTTTAACTTGAACTTGCTGGGGGAAAAATGGAAAAAGCCGTTTGAGTTCTGGTTTCAGATGCATATGTTCACAGGTATTTGCCCGCAATATCTCTGGGACAGGACAGCTAACACACAATTTTGACTGCCAGACCAAGGGAGGATTCGCAGAGTCAAGCAGCCGGCACTCTTCCCGGTTTTTTCCGCGGTGATAATCACCGAAGAAATAGCGGCATTCAATTCCGGCAGGAGTTCTCATACTCTGGTGACATATTCTCCGGTCCTGGTATCGATCCGGATGGTATCTCCCGTTTCGACGAAGTTCGGCACTTCCACTTCAAGACCGGTTGAGGTGGTTACAGATTTGGTGACGCTGGTGGCAGTATTTCCACGAATAGAGGGATCGGCTCGCACAACCTGTTGATCTACTGTGGTCGGCAGAGCAATATCCAGGGGGTCGCCCTTAAAAAAGGTTAGTTTCACTTCCATTTCATCGATAAGGAATTTGGTGGTGTCTCCTAGAACATCACCTCGGAGAGCTGGCTGTTCATAAGTTTCAACATCCATGAAGTAGTACATTTCTCCATCGTTGTACATGTACTTCACATTCCTGAAGGTGAGCTGGATATCCTGGACTGAATCGCCGGAGTTAAATTTTTTCTTCAGACGTGTACCTGAACGAAGATCTCTCACATCTACCCGGATAGTGGCTTTTCCACGGCCGGGTTTATGATGATCATATTCAAGCACTTTATAGATTTTTCCATCTAACTCAAATGTCACACCTTTTCTTAATTCATTAACATCAATCATTATTTTTGCCCTTATTGTACAAGTTAATGATAAATCAACCCCGTGATTATATATTACACTCAAACTGGTGACAAGGGAAAGAGGGAAGGAGGGCGACCTGCGTTGTTCTTTATTTAGCCGGGGATCCGGTAATTTCGACTGGGAACCATTCTGAATCTGCTGCTTGGAGTAAAACCGGTAAGTAGGGGTAATCCATTCTAAATTATGGTAAACTTACAGGTGATTAGAAAGGGATTTAATATGGCGGACAAAAAACGAATCATTTGCATTGAAGATGAACCAGAGACCACAAATCTGATGAAATTGATTCTGGCCAGAGAGGGGTATGAAGTCCTGGGAGCAAATGGTGGTGAAGAAGGTCTGGCTTTGGTTAATGAAGAACTTCCTGATCTGATCCTACTGGATTTAATGATGCCTGAAATGGATGGAACGCAGGTATTTCAACGCTTAAAAGAAAACGAAAAAACACGGGATATTCCTGTCATAGTTGTTACGGCAAAAGTCCAGAGCATTGATATAGTACTTTGGCGGCAAGTAGCAAAAGTGGATGACTATATCACAAAACCTTTCCGCCCTGAAGAATTGGCTGAACGGGTCAAATATGTGCTCTCTCAATCAGAGGGATAAACATCCCTGGTTCTAGCAAACATTCATCTGAATTCACCATGAAAAAAGTAAATGTCATTAATAAAACTCGAAGTTTGGAGAAACCGCTTCGAGTAAAAAATTGTGATACATTTTTCTGCCGCTTACTGGGTTTAATGTTCCAAAGCGAATTGGATTCAGGCGATGGATTACTGCTGGTCCAAAAGAATGAAAGCCGGAGCAATGCTGCCATTCATATGTTTTTTGTGGGTATGGATCTAGGAATTGTCTGGTTGAACAATGACAGGGAGATCATCGATATCCAATTAGCGGAAAGCTGGAAGCCGATGTATACTCCCCAACAACCTGCCCGATTTGTACTGGAAATCAACCCGGACAGGATGACCGATTTTAATATAGGAGATCAACTGGACTTTGAAAAAAATTATCCGGATTAGTATTCTTTTGGTGTTGACCTTCAGTTTGTTCAATCCTGTATTTGCCCAGGAAAACCAGACCGGAGGACCAACCTATATTGTCCAGTCTGGAGATACGCTGTGGACTATCGCTAGAAATCTTCATATTTCTTATGATGAACTCTTAGCTGCGAATCAGGTGACTAGTGAAAGTTCCATTATCCCCGGAACAGTGTTAAAAATACCCGGCCTGGGAGATATTTCTGGTGTACTTTCAATAGTCAAGGTATCGTATGGGGAATCCTTGCAGAGCATCAGCCGGCGTTATGAAATTCCGGAGGATACTTTGGTGAAATTGAATCGGTTAACCAGCCCGGTGGAACTTTATGTTGGAGTATCCATGGTGTTGGTGGCAGAAAATGAAGCCATTGATCAGGCAGGAAAGCGGGTCTCACTTGCGTTTGAACAGTCTTCCCTTGAATTGGCTGTGATTGAAAACCTCAATCCCTGGGACCTGGTAATCACAAATGCTCAGGGTGGAGAATGGGACCTGATCCCCGGAGAGGTGCTTTATGTTCACGGTACTGACCCTTCGGGTCCGGGCGCATTTCCAGAAGAGATTCAGAATGTGTCCTACACACCAGGGAGTTTCATTCAAGGGCATACTTCAGTTTTTAAAGTAAAGGCTCCAGAAGGCACAACGATCCAGGGATCTCTGGGTGAATCTCCGCTTTCTTTTTTCTCGGAAACTGGAGTGAATTACCTGGCGCTGCAAGGTTTACACGCCAAAGAAAACCTGGGCTTTAAACCGCTTTCTCTTTTCGGGACACTGCCGGATGGTACACCGTTTGCTCATACGCAAATGGTGCAGGTCTTCAGTGGGGAATATCCTTACGAGGAAATTTTTAATGTTCCGCCGGAAACTGTTAGTGTGGATCTCACCGATAAGGAAACCGATTATTTGGAGGAGTTCGCCAACCAGGCAACTGGCAATAAGTTCTGGGAAGGTGATTTCCTGAGTCCCGTACCGGCAGAACTCAGTACCTGTTGGGTTTCTTATTATGGAAACCGACGGTCCTACAACGGCAGCG
This sequence comes from Chloroflexota bacterium, assembly GCA_030608465.1. Taxonomy (GTDB): domain Bacteria; phylum Chloroflexota; class Anaerolineae; order Anaerolineales; family UBA11858; genus B10-G9. The sequence continues at coordinate 1,069 of JAUWEC010000035.1, read as the reverse complement.
GATTTTTCTATTATCATACTGGACTGGATTTTTGCGGTGCTTTGGGTGGAAATATTTTAGCATCTGCTCCCGGAAAGGTTGTCTACATTGGATCGCAGCCGCTCCATGGCAATACAACGATGATCAATCATGGTTGGGGGGTCTATACGCTCTATGCTCACCAATCTGAAATCCTGGTTCAAGAGGGCGATCGGGTTAAGGCCGGGGATATCATCGGGAGAGTAGGGTCAACCGGTAGGTCCACCGGCCCTCATCTGCATTGGGAAGTTTGGGTGGGCGGCATCCAGGTTGATCCAATGGATTGGCTGGTTGGTAGTTATCCTTGATAGAAAGCGGGCCATCCTGTCTTTGAGGGATTCTCTCCATACATAGGTTGTCTAGCATAAAGAGTAGAGTATAATATACAGGCTTGAAATCAAAATAATTTCAAGTCATAATTTTTTCATTCGTTCGAGGCAGATTTATGATTACAGCAGTACTATCCCTCCGAGAGAATTACTGGGAGGAATACGAGTTGGATGAAGAAGATATTGCCTATCTTTATGAGTACCTTCTGGAAAATGAAACGCCATTGACTTCAGAAGAGCTGATGCCTATTCTGGTTGGCCAGAGGATATCGAGAGAGAAAATCCTTCTGGAAAAGAAACGCCTGGATGGGAACGATATCTTTTATCCGAAAGATCAATATCAGGTGGGGAAAAAGCTGGTTTTCCCCGCATTTGAATGGCAAAAAGGTGAAGTAGTAGGTCTGCGGTCCGGCGAAAATCCCGCTGTTGGTCAATTCAGCGTTATTCAGGTTGAATTTGAAGGTGGAGAACAGCATGAATTTGCTTCGGATCTTGAAGATCATCTGCTGAATATTCCCCCGGAAGCTGCCGATGCAGATTCATTAAATCTAGAAACAGTGGCTGCTGAATACAGTGACTTGCTTATAGACCAAATTGAGCTGGGACTATCAGACTCTGAGGATTTTGTTCAGATTGCGGGACGTTGGTTCCTGCAGGCACTGCTGGTCGATGTTAATGCAGGGCATTTGAATCTGGCAGAAGCTGTCCTGGATATGAACCAG
>JAUWEC010000032.1 GCA_030608465.1 Chloroflexota bacterium | reverse complement strand
GCCCAATACATGGCCAGTTTTGGTTTTTCTTTTGCTCCCATGTTATACCTCCTTTACGGGGATTGGTATTGCTCCATTACCACCCAGAACTTTATCATGCCAGTGGAGTGGACCCAGAGCTCGAATTTCTTCTGTCATTTTATTAACTTTTTCGGCCAGGAAAATACCTTCTGATGCAGAAGCCCAAAGTAATTGGACTCGCTCATCCTCAATTCCCCATTGAGAAAGAGTCTTTTTCAGCAGCAAGAAGCGCCGCAGTGCTTTGATATTTCCATTCACGTAGTGGCATTCTCCAGGATGGCAGCCTGCAATCAGCACCCCATCCGCTCCACTGCGGAGAGCTTGGAGCACAAATTGGGGGTCAACGCGTCCTGAACACATTACGCGGATAGGTCTTAAATTTGGCGCATACTTGATCCGTGCGGTGCCTGCCAGATCTGCTGCTCGGTAGGAACACCAGTTGCATAGGAAACCGACAATTATGGGTTCAAATTGATCACTCATCTTACTTCTCCTTCCCGGCAGGGACTGCTTCCAGGTCCTGCATATCCCATAACAATCCTTCAATTTGAGATAATATTTGGACATTGGTGAAGTGGGCACCCGTGATTACTCCACTGGGGCAAGCTGCGACACATGTACCGCATCCCTGGCAGAGAGCTGTGATCACTTCTGATACTCCTTCTTCTTCGATGAATTCAATTGCATTGTAGGGACACATGTTATTGCAGATTTTACAGCCGGAGCAGGCATCTTTGTCTATGCTTGCTCTGATCGGCTCCATCATCACGGTTCCCAGGCTGATTAAACTCGCTACTCTGGAAGCCGCTGCCGCTCCCTGTGCTACTGTATCGGGAACGTCTTTCGGACCCTGACAAGCACCGGCAATGAAGATTCCTTCTGTCATCGTTGCAATCGGGTCAAGCTTGGGGTGTCTTTCAATGAAGAATCCATCAAAATCACAACCCATCTTAAACAATTGAGAAATGTCTTTTGAGTCTGGTTGAGCTTCAATTGCAGGGCTGAGGATGACCATATCCACGGGAACTCGGCGCTGTCGTCCAATCAGAGTGTCTTCAACTTGGACAATCAGCTTGCCTTCCTCTTCCTCTGTTCTAGCCGAGTCTGTGATTTCGGCAACCTTTCCGCGAATGAAGTTTGTGCCTTCTTTAAGGAGCCGATCATAAAATTCTTCGTAGCCCTTTCCTGGTGTTCGCATATCGATGTAGCAGTTGTACACTTCTGTATCCGGTAGCCGTTCATGAATCAGATGGGCAAATTTCAAAGAATACATGCAGCAGACCTTCGAACAATACTTATGGTAGTTTTCATCCCGAGATCCAACACAATGGACGATAGCTACCTTCTCAGGAGCGGTTTTGAGATCCCGTAAAACAATCTTTCCTTCAGTAGGTCCGGCTGCATTTGCCATCCGTTCAAATTCAAGACTTGTGAAGACATTTTCTAATTGACCGTAGCCGTATTGGGGAATCCGCTTTACGTCAAAAAGTTCATACCCAGTTGCCAGGATGATATTTCCTACTTGCAGCTTGAGGATTTCATCCTCTTGTTCGAAATCAATCGAGTTTGGTTCTGTAGGACAGAACTTTTGACAAGCTTTACAGGTTCCTTTCTGGAAGTAAACGCAGTTTTCTGTATCTATGACAGGGTATTTTGGCACTGCCTGAGGGAAAGGTCGGTAGATTACTTTTCGTTTTCCCATACCTGCTTCAAATACTTCGTCTACAACCTCAAAGGGACATTTTTCGATGCAGATCCCGCAGCCGGTACAGTGTTCCTCGATTACATAGCGGGCTTTTTTTCTTACTGTAACCTCAAAATTACCCATGTAGCCGTCCATTTTTTCCACTTCACTCCAGGTCAGCAGAGTGATATTTGGATGGTGGTCGACATCAACCATTTTGGGTGTGAGGATGCATGCGGAGCAGTCCAGTGTGGGGAAGGTTTTATCCAATTGGGCCATATGGCCGCCAATGGATGGCTCCCTTTCCACCAGGTAGACATGGTTTCCGCCATTTGCCAGCTCAAGGGCTGCGGTGATCCCGGCGATTCCTCCCCCGACAATCAGGGTATTGGGATTGATTTCCACCGGTATTTCTTCAAGCGGTTGATGGTGGACAACCCTTTCAATCGCGGCATTCACCAGCGCTTTGGCTTTTTGGGTGGCGGCTTCTTCATCATCGGTAATCCAGGAGTCGTGTTCCCGGATATTGGCCATTTCGAACATGAAAGGGTTTAATCCACCGTTTTCAGTTGCTGTACGAAACGTTCCTTCATGCATGTGGGGCGAACAGGAAGCTACAACAATCTTAGTTAATCCTTTCTCTTTGATATCCTGTTCAATGAGTTCCTGGCCGAGGCTGGAGCACATGAACTTGTATTCCCGAGAAATTTCAACGTGGGGATTGTTTTCCGCCCATTTTGCGACTCCTTCTACATCCACTACTTTGGAAATATTCGTTCCGCAGTGGCAGATGTAGACACCAACCTTTTCTTCGTGTATAGGGGGTGATTTGGTATCAGTCATAGGTCTTTCTCCTATTTATAACGTCTTTCGAGCTCAGCGTGTGCTCTGGTAAATAAAAAGCATGGGAATGATTTTTCCGGTTTGGGTACCTTATTAAGGTTGAGGTCAATTGGCCTCCTTTGGTAATAATTTTGAAAACACAGGCGTTGCAGAAACCAGTTCAATTCCGATGCCTAGTTTTTTAGGGGATATGCCCAGAGCAAGACCAAGCAGCTGAGTGAAATAAAGTATGGGCAATTTGAAATCGGTTCCGAATTCTTCATTTACCTGTTCCTGGTAACATTCCAGGTTTACCTGGCAAAGCGGGCAGGCAGTTGCTATTACATGGGCTCCATTCTTTTCTGCGCTCTGAAGTAAGATGCGGACCATATTCAGAGCGGCAACACGATTGGTCATAATCAATGATCCGCCGCAGCAGCGTAATCTCTCAGGGAAATATGCAGGTTCCGCTCCCATTGCAGAGATAATATCCTCAAAGAATTGGGGATTCTCCACTTCTTCACCGTTTTTTCGGGGACGGACAATCTGGCAGCCATAGTATGGAGCAATTATTAATCCCTTGAGTGGGTTATTAACCTTTTCTTTAATCAAATCCGGACCAACATCATTAGCGAAGATATCGATCAGATGGAAAACTTCGATTTCTGCATTAAACTGCAGGTCGTCTTCTTCCAAGGCGAAATTGATATGCTCTTTAAGATCCGGATCATTTTTGATATAGTCATTCGTAAAATAGGCATTCTTGTAGCAGGCGCTGCATGGCGCTACCAGGTCTAGTCCTTCTTTCTCAGCCATGGCCAGATTGCGAGCTACAAGGGTATGTGCGAGGATAGCATCAACATGAAAATATGTTGTTGCTCCGCAGCAATTCCAGTCATCTAGTTCCTGAAGTTCAATATCAAATACTTCTGTGGTTTCGAGGGCAGATTTGTGATAACTCGAAGCCATTTTCTCTAGAGAGCAACCCGGAAAATAGGCGTATTTTTTCATGATGACTCTCCTAGTGGGATGATCTTTCTAATCATGTTTTTAAAGTTTTCCAGTCTTTTTATCCGGGGGGGGAGAACTGGTATTCTTCCTTTCAGCATCATCTTGCTGGCAGTAACTGCTTCATGGAAGAAATCCTTAGGCCCAAAGTGGAACATGTAGGTAGGGGCAAGGATAGGTTCGTAGGATCTCCCGGTCCGGACGATAGTCTTTACAAAGGCTTCGGAGAATTTTGGACCCACCAGATCTTCGGAATAGGTTTTATTCCAGATGGAATATCGTTTAACCGCATACATTACACCTGCGATATCAATATCAGCAGGACACCTGACCGTGCAGTGATAACAGGAAGCACAGAACCAGTATGTATTGCAGTCTAAGACATCCTCTTTTAAATCTGCGTTGATCATCCCAATCAATCTTCGAGGGGTTTGATCCATGTAGTTGGCTACTGGACATGTCCCTGAACACGTTCCGCATTGGATGCAGGCGTTTATTGGGTTTCCGTGCGCAGCGTAGAGAAGGTTTGAAATCTCATCGCTGAAAGATGGCTTTAATGCCATAAGTTTCTTCCTCCTTTATTCGTTTGTTTTTTTCTCTTCAGCCAGCTCCAATAAGTGGCTAACTTTTTCCAATAACAAGTCCGGATCAACGGGTTTTTCCAGCAGCTCATCGGTTGGCAAGAACCTGGGATGGACCGGCTGTCCTGGGAAAAGGAATGCCATCTGTTCCCGGATACCGGTGATGATTAATACAGGAATTTCCCGAAGAACAGGGTCCTTGTTGATCTTCCTGGCCATCATCACTCCCTCCGCTCCTCTGCCCATCATGATGTCCAGAAGAAGGAGGTCATATTTTTTTGATTCCAGGGCTTCAAAACCAGCTTTTGGGTTATATGCTGCATCAACAGCATATCCAGCATTTATTAGTGTTGATTGGATTCCTTCCACATAATCTGGATCATCATCAACGATCAATATTTTTATCTCCTTAGCCATTTTTCCTCCTCGTTCAAGTAATAACGCATCTTTTGGTAATTTACTAATTGATTTCTGATAGTGGTAGTTTGATCGTAAAAACACTTCCTTTGCCTACTTCACTATCAACATTAATTGAGCCGTGATGAGCTTCTATGATTCTTTTTGTGATAGATAATCCTAAACCGCTGCTTCTCTCTCCTTCGGGTAAGTTTTTGCCGCGGTAAAAATCTGCAAAGATGAAATTGATATCTTCTTCAGCAATTCCCACTCCATTGTCAGATACAGAGATTTGAATATCGGCAGGATTTTGTTGCACGGAGATCACGATTTTGCCGCCCAGTTTGGAGTACTTTACAGAATTTGTGAGCAGGTTTACGATAGCTTCTGTAAGTGTGCCTTCATCACCTACAATTTGGCTTAATGCTTCCGGTTTCTGGAACGAAATGGTGATATCCTTCCGAACAGCTGTAGGTTCAACTGTTTCTACCGCGTTAGTTATGAGTGGAATTAATGCTATTTGGCCGAAATGCTCTTGAATATTAGTGATATCGACTGAGATTACTCGCAGCCAGGTATTGATTAGTTTAACTAGATCCTGGATGCGTTTTTGGAGCCGTTTCATTTTATCTTTCTGAGTTTCAGTTAAGACGGGTTCCAAATCTTCAACCAGTGCATATAGATTTTGCTGGACGGCTCCCAGAGGAGATTTCAATTCATGAGAAACGATGGCTGCAAAATGCTCCCGCAGCAGTTCTTTTTCGTTCCGAAGGGAGATGGTTTCCAGGACCAATTTTCTTCTTTCCAGGCCACGATGGATGATCAGGCGTAATTCGTCAGGATTAAAAGGTTTGGGAATAAAATCATAGGTGCCTTTTTTCATGGCTTCAACCGCGGAATTTACGGTAGCAAAGCCAGTGATCACGATGGTAACTATCGTTGCATCTATAGAATAAATCTCTTCCAGTACTTCGAACCCGGACATGCCGGGCATTTTTAAATCAACGAGGACTAAATCTGGTTGGTATTCCTTTAATAAGTCCAGCCCACTTGAACCATCTGGAGCAGTCTTTACCTGGTAATCTTGTTTCTGCAAAATCCGCAAGCAGGATTCGCGGACAATTTCCTCGTCGTCAATTACAAGTATTTTGGGAAATTCTGTCAGGTTACTGATATTTTCCATTGTCTCCGTTCTCTTCTTTCGGCAAAATGACGATGAAGGTTGTTCCTTTTCCTACTTCGCTTTCCACCAGGATAGATCCTCTGTGACTTCTTACCAATCCATAACTGATAGCCAGCCCCAACCCTGTTCCATGACCTACATCTTTGGTGGTAAAAAATGGATCAAATATTCTTTTGATATTTTCTTCGCTGATCCCAGTTCCGGTATCTGAGAAGGCAATTTCTATATCGTCTGTTTCTGGGTTATCTTTGGTACTGATAGTGAGATGGCCGCTTCCTTCCATGGCTTCAGCTGCATTAATAATTAGATTCATGAAAACACGTTCGATCTGGGATGGATCTATTACTGCCATCGGTAAATCTGATTGCAGATTTCTAGTGACATGAATGTTATGGAACAGCGCTTGAAGTTCAACCAGCGAAACACAATCATTTATTATTGAATTAACATCAAAGTAAGTTTTGTCCGGTGCCCTCTGGCGGGAAAAGTCCAGCAATCCGCGAATAATATCCCGGCAGCGGTCAGCTTGACCGACAATTTTTTCCAATGAAAGCTTTGTGTTTGGATCTGCACTTTGATTGTCTTCTAGAAGAAGGTGGGAGAAAGTTACAATACCTTGTAGAGGATTGTTAAGTTCATGGGCGATGTTGGCTGAGAGCTGGCCGATTAAAGCCAGTTTTTCGGATTGCATAATCCGCTTGGTGGCAAACTCTTTTAAATCCTGGTCGCGTTTCTGCAGTGATTCTGCCATATCATTAAATGTCTCAGCCAGAAATTGCAGTTCGTCGTTTGTCTGGATTTGGACTCTGGTTTCAAGATTGCCTGCTGCAACTTCTTTTGAGGCGACGACCATTTGCCTGATTGGACCAGAAACTTGTCTTGAGAACATAAAGGAAACCCCAACTGCTACCAGGATCCCGGCTATGGTGATTCCTAAAAATGTTAAAATAGTTTCCCGGCGAATATCAATATACTTTTGTTCCAATACTCCAACATACAGGATGCCGATAATCTCACCTGCAATGTTTTTTATCGGTTCATAGGCTGTGATATACCAATTGTTCACCACATAAGCCCGATCTATCCAGGGTTCACCCTGAATGATTACCCGGTTGTAGACTTCTTCACTTACCCGGGTTCCAATAGCTCTTGTTCCATCCTCGTTTTTTACATTTGTTGATATTCGTAAATCGTCCTGAAAAATCGTGGCGGTGCCAATATCCTGGCCTTCATACTTGACATTCTCATAGAGCGTTTGTTTGATAAAGTCTACGATATCGTAGTTTCTGTTCAGCAATTTTCCGCCATAGACAACACCAATAATCTCGTGCTGGGAATTAAAAATCGGTGACGCTGCGATCATCATCATCCCTGCGGTTTCTTCCGTCTTAGAAACTGGACGGGCGAGCGGGGTGTCAATGAGAGTGATATGTGCTTGTTCCGCCAATGCGGATGATTCCTTTTCAAGTTCGTATTGTGAAAAGAGAACGGTTGAAATGACACATACTTCTGATTGCATTGCAGATTTAATAAACCCATGATGCCCTAGATCATCGCCTTTGATAGTCGGGTTGTGAGCCCGGAGGAGGACCTTGCCATATTTGTTTGTGACACCAAATATATCGAGACCCGCACTATTTCCCACTTTTACTAATTCCTCATAGACTTCATCCAGGTTTTCATTGGGAATTGCTTCCCGTAAAATACCGCGATCTGCCGTATAACAAACTACTGCGCTGATTTTCTGCAGCTGACTTTCATAGATCACACGGGCAGCATTAAGGTCGTTTCTAACCTTGTCCTGAGCTTCAACCAAGACCCGGTTCCCAGTCAGCTGAACGCCGATAACCAGAAAAACCGTCCCGATGAAAACAATCATCAACACAAAAGCCAGCATAAGTTTCGCGTGAATAGGAGCTTGGAAACCGCGGAACAAGGATGAGAAAATTCCCTGTTTTTTTATCTGGTTGGAATTGTCCGGTTTTATCTGCATGACTTCAAAATTAATAAGTAGAATCCTCTAAAGCTTCTTCGACCAGTTCTATCAGATCCTTCACCGTCAAATCTGATTCATGACCGGTAGTTTTTACAGCATCCTGGTACATGGTGATGTCTTTCGGGCACGATACGATGAAATGTTGGATTCCGTCAAGCTCCATTGCCTCACGGATCCTGGATTCGCTGGGACGCTCTTGAATCTTGCCTTCTTCCATCCAGATCCGTCCTCCACCAGCGCCGCAGCATAATGCCAGATCCCTGTTCCGAGGCATTTCTACCAGCTCACATCCAGTCGCCTTGATCACATAACGGGGAGCATCATAAATCCCGTTATACCGTCCCAGATAACAGGGATCATGATAAGTAACTTTGTAGTTTAATGGATTAGTGAAGCGCAGTTTCCCATCCTTGATCAACTGAGCCAATAACTCACTATAGTGCAATATGGTCTGTGGTTCAGAGAAGGGGTACTCATTCAGCAGGGTATTGTAAGTGTGTGGATCAGTGGTGATGATAGATTGATATTGACAGCGTTGGAGGGCGGAAAGGTTTTTTTCAACCAGCATTTCAAACAGCCCTTCCTCTCCAACCCGCCTGACATCGTTACCTGCATGGTTTTCCCCTTTATGCATCACTCCAAAGTCCAGGCCGGCATGATTAAAAACTGCGGCAGTTTTGGCTGTCATCTCTGCCAGTGCAGGATTGTATGAAGCGTAATCACCCACAAACCAGAGGTATTCCACGGGCTCACGAGTTGCGTCTTTCACCGGAGGATCAATCTCCTGGGTCCACTTGGCCCGTTTTCGGGGGGATTGTCCAAAGGAGTTTCCGTAACGACCCAGGTTAGTCAGTGCGTCCTGCAGTTCCGGATCTATCATTCCCTCAATCACCAGGTGGCGCCGCAGTTCAACAATAGTATCTATGTGTTCTACCAGGACAGGACACTCCGTGAGGCAGGCCGCACAAGTAGTACAAGACCAAAGGGCTTCTTTGTTAAGTTTTTGATTTTCCAGCAGAGATTTATCAAACGAATTTCCATTAGACGATAATTTGGCATCCTCAAATATTTCCCTGATTCCCAGTATCAAATCCTTAGGATTTAGAGGTAACCCTGCTCCGAATGCTGGACAAACATCTTGGCAGCGACCGCATTCGGTACAGGCGTCGCCGTTAAGGATTTGTTTCCAGGTGAGTTCATTTAATTTGCTGACGTATACAGGATGTCCTTCCCTGTCAGTCGGTGTAGGCGGTAGCTGACCTATGGGGCGATCCAGTTCTGAGAAGAAGATGTTTAACGGTCCGGTTAATATGTGAAGTAGAGATCCAACTGGCAAGGTGACAATAGTGAAAGCAACCGTCAGCAGGTGAACCAGCCAGATACCAAGATGCCAATTTGTTAATGCCGCCGCGGAAGCTCCTGTAGAAAGGAATGCCCGGGCGATTAAATATCCTGCAGGAGACCAGGCCGCATTGGCGGGTTGTTCTACTGCAAGCCGGAGTGATTCCGTTGTGATTCCGCCAAGAACAATAATAATTAATAGGATTAACGACCAGGTGAATTGGGGCTGATAGGTTAATCTGTCCGGCTTTGTAATATACCGCCGGTAAATGGCCAGGAGAGCACCCACAATAAACACAACTGTGAAAACGTCGAGCGTCAATTTGTAGAGCGAGAACACCAATCCAGTGAGGAAATGATAAAAATGGGTGTTTATAGTTGCCAGTGCGGTTCCCAGAAAGAATATAAAGAAACTCCAAGCCAGGGCAACGTGCATAATACCCGGGTATTTCTGCCGTAAAATACGGGTTTGGACGATGGAATATTTGATCAGGTTATAAAATCTGAGGTGCAGCTTATTCCAACGTGGTTCTGGCCGTCCTATTTTCCACCACAGCCGTGCTCGCAGATAAAAACGGAAAATCAGGATGGCTCCGGCAAGGAACATCACCGAATATACTAAGATGTTTGGTGAACCCCAGTCAAGGGGGATTCCCCAATATTCATTATGTTCTGGCATGGATTTCTCTCCTCAATTCACCAGCATAATTCAGTCATTCTTTGCGTTTTCGATCTGTTCTAGAAGAGGATCGATGAAATCAAAAAGGTCAACTTCTATTCCGTACTGAGCAATATCGAAGATAGGTGCATCTGGATCGCTGTTAACGGCAATTATGGTTTTACTGTCAGTAATTGCTTCTATGTGTTCTGTTGCGCCGCTAATCCCGAGACAGAGATAAAGGTCTGGTTTAACTTTTTTCCCTGACCTGCCTACCAATCGGGAGGTTGATAACCAACCTTGATCAATCACCGGTCGCGAGGCGCAGACTGCACCCCCCAGCAATTCAGCCAACTCATCGGCTAATTCGATGTTGTCTTCTGTTTGAATACCGCGGCCTATGGCAATTAGAATTTTTTCCTGGGAGATATCAACATCTCCGGCTTCCGGTTCAATGTATTGAGTAAGCTGGACCTTCAGATTTTCCAGGTCCGGTGGGGAGAAAGTAATGGTCTCTGGAGAGGAGCTGCTTTGACCTTCTTCGGGTTTATATCCACCGGGATTTACAGTAATCAAGGTTGTCTTGTCAGCTAATTGGCTGTCAACCATGATCTTCCCGCCACATATTTGGCTGATAATGCCGCCTGAGTCAGAAATTTTTAGGCAGGAGTTGATGATAGGAAATTTCAGATGTGCGGCCAGGCTGCTGCTGACATCTGCCCCCAAGGTTGTATTCCCAAACAGGATTGCCCGGGGGGAATAGTCTTCTAAAAGGGAGATTAGGGTACGTTTATAGGCATCTGAGGTGAATTCAGATAGGGTAGGGTGATCACAATAAATCACTTTGTCTACTGCCAGCGAATCCTTTAGTCCTTCTGCGCCGCTGCCGAAAAGGATACCAATGACACTGTCGCCTTCATTTTGGGCCAGTTCTCTGGCTGCAGCTGCCATAATATAAGAGATATCGGAAACCTGTCCCTGGATGTGCTCAATCAGCAAGAAGATATCTTGAGTCATTTTATTCCTCCTCCTACAACAGGCCTAAATCTTGAAGGATGGCGATGAGTTTTGAAGCAACTTCCTCTTCATCTCCCTCAAGCATTTCGGCACGATCTGCGACTTCCGGTAAGTACATCCGATCAATGACAACACCGCTGTCAGTTTCTAATACGCCCGCATCGCGATCTTCTATAGAGGCAGTATTCATCATTTGCCGGACTTTGCTAATGGCGACGTAGCGGGGGGGTTCTTCGCTGGACTGGATGCCAAGCACTGCCGGAAGAGCGATTTCCATTTCCGCAAGAATGCCTCCGGGATATTCTTTGTAGGCAGTAGCTTTTCCATCTCCCAGAGAGATCCCTGATATATAGCCAACGTAAGGCATGTCTAGAAGGTCGGCAAGCTGAGGTGCGAGATCTCCGGTGAAATCATCATGGGCTTGCACACCGGTCAAAACCAGATCGGGATTAATCTCTTTGATTATTTCCGCCAGTGTTTGAGCCATTGATAAGTTGGTAGGTTTCTCCTCGCCGACGCCGGTTAATTTGATAAGTTTGTCTGCTCCCTTAGCAGCAGTTGTGAAGAGCATATCTTCGACCCCTTCTGCCTCCGGGCTGATGATGGTAACGGTTGCGCCAGACCTCTCTTTGAGGATGATTGCCTGTTCGATTGCGTGATTGTCAAACTCATTGATAATCAAACGTAGCCAGGCTAGGTCTAGAGCTGTCCCACTGGTTGCAATTTCGAGTTCTTCAACGAGGTCTGGGACAAGTCTAGCGATTACGACAATCTCAGTCATTTGGTTCCTCCTTAATTGCCAATTGCATCAACAATTAATTCTACAACGTCCTTAACCTGCAGTTTTTCCGCACCTGTAATTGCTTTTGCCGCGTCTTCAAATCGCGGTGGTTCGTACGGACAGGCAACAGCCAGAATATCTGCATTCACTGCAACTGCCTCTTTTACTCTCCATTCAGATAATCTGGACTCGGATTTTTCCCATCGGAAACCATCCAGCCACATTCCACCTCCACCACCGCCGCAGCATAAACTAGTGGATTTATTATGAGCCATTTCTATCAGTTCCAAACCGGGTATGGCTTCTATCAATTGGCGAGGAGCATCGTAAATTTTATTAACTCGACCGAGGTAGCAGGGATCGTGATAAGCAACTTTTGCTTTCCCATTTTCCTTAAACAGGGGAGTAATCTCATCCAGGTGTTCTACTAAAAACTCTGTATAATGCCGTACTGGAAAGTCGAATCCCAATTGAGGGTATTCGTTCTTGAAGGCGTTATAGGCGTGGGGATCAGTAGTTATAATTTCCGTAAATTCACAGCGGCTGATGACCTTTGCGTTTTTCTCAGCCAGCATTTCAAACAATCCCCGTTCGCCAGCAAGTCTTTGTGAGTCGCCATCGCTGAATTCATCAGGGCCAAGTATGCCAAAGTCAATCCCTAATTTATTAAGCAGGGTCGCAAAAGCAATGGTTACATTTTTAGACCGTGGATGGTATGAGGCATAATCTCCAACAAACCACAGTATGTCTACCGGGCGTTTCGCCTTACGAATGATGGGGATCTCAAAATCGAGTTCTTCCGACCAGGCAGCCCGTTTCCGGGAAGATTCTCCTAGCGGGTTGCCGTATTGCTGAGAAAATTCGAGGGCGCTTTGTAATTCTGCAGGCACATTTCCTGCCAGGAGTGCTTCTTCTTTTGCCCGGGTCATCAAGGCAAGTGTAATCGGGATATCCTTAGGGCAGACCTCGGTACAGGCGTAACAGGAAACGCACATCCAGACAGAATCAGACTTCAACATTTCATCCAGAATGCCTGCCCGCATCCAGGCAATCATTCTGCCGGGAGGAAAGTCCATTGCAAAACCAAATGGACAAACACCGCTGCAGCAAGCGCATTGCAAGCAAGCCTGAATGTTTTCTCCCTCAGGGATTTTGAGTAAACTCTCTTTGAATTGTGCTGTAAAAGGTAGGGATTGTTGAATACCATTCACGGCCATTGTGGTGCCTCCTGTTCAGAAGAAAAGGCTTAAACGACTTAAAGTTGCTGATTATTGTTAATCCTTTAAATCCGAGTTTTTAATGATGGATTAACAATTCAAATTACTTGACAATCACCAAAAAACCAGAAACCAATAATGGACGGTAAACACTTCAACAATATAGTAATTAATTGATTAGATTACTTTACTTAGCTTAATTGTTCTTTGCTTTAAGATAAAGTGAAGTTAATCACAAATGGACAACCAAATTGTACTATATTTCACATCTCGTAAGTGCGCACTATTTGTTACACTACAGACCATTTTTCTACCTTTTTTTATAATCAAGATTGTGTTGAGGGCGAAAGACAATTCTCTTTTTTATGTTTCTTTCCTGTATAGAAGTTGCGGTAGAATAAGAGATGATTTGAAGCCAGTTTAATCAGAAGATAAAAGGAACTGTAAGATTTGGATTGGTGATCAGGTCAACTGTACATACAACTAAATTATTAGTTCATATTATCGTTAGTTCAAACAATAAAGGATCAACCCAGGAGGTCCCGTTATGAAAAAAGGAAAATCGCTGGAAAACAAAGCGATTAACACCATTCGATTTTTATCTGCGGACGCTATTCAGCAGGCAAATTCGGGACACCCCGGACTGCCAATGGGTACTGCAGCGCTCACTTATACACTCTGGACCCGCCATTTACGTCACAACCCGATCAATCCAGTTTGGGTAGACAGAGACCGTTTTGTCCTTTCCGGCGGTCACGGGTCAATGCTGCTGTATTCGATGCTGCATTTGAGCGGTTATGAGTTATCTCTGGATGATATTAAAAACTTCCGTCAATGGCAAAGCCTGACTCCGGGACATCCTGAATATGGATTAACCCCTGGCGTAGAAACAACCACTGGACCTTTGGGTCAGGGATTTGCAAATGGTATCGGGTTCGCAATAGCGGAAGCCCATCTTGCCGCGATCTACAATCGTCCGGATTTTCCCATTATCAACCACTATACCTATGGAGTGGTGACAGATGGGGACTTAATGGAAGGGGTGACTTCTGAAGCAGCATCTCTAGCGGGCCATTTGCGTTTAGGGAAAGTGATTTATTTATATGATGATAACCGGATCACAATTGATGGGAGCACAGATTTAACTTTTACTGAGGACAGAGGAGCCAGATTTGAAGCATATGGATGGCATGTTCTCAAAGTTGATGATGGAAATGATGTCAATGCCGTAGATCAAGCAATTCAGCAGGCAAAAGAGGATCCCCGTCCGTCTCTCATTGTTTGCCGGACGCATATCGGATACGGCCTACCTACCAAGCAGGACACAGCGGCTGCCCACGGCTCTCCTCCAGGAGATGAAGAATTGGACGCGGCCAAAAAAGCCTTGGATTGGCCTATCGAACCCCGGTTTTACATTCCAGAGGAGGTGCTGGATTTTTTCCGTAAAGTTAAAGTACAGGGATCGGAATTAGAAAATAATTGGAATAAGTTGTTTGCTTCATACAGGGAGAAATACCCTGATGAGGCGGCTGAATTAAAACGAAGATTATCAGGAAATCTGGCTGGCAATTGGGAAAAAGAAATTCCAGAATTTCCCGCTGATCCAAAAGGGATGGCGACCAGAGCAGCTTCCGGTAAGGTGATCAATGCCCTTTCTTCCGTTATTCCGGAATTAATTGGCGGGTCAGCTGATCTTGCACCCTCGAACAAAACCTGGATAGATGGAAGCCCGGACTTTCAAGCCAATCAATATCAGGGCAGGAATTTTCACTTTGGGGTGAGAGAACACGGTATGGGCGCTGTGATAAATGGCATGGCAATTCACGGCGGGGTTATCCCATTTGGCGGTACTTTCCTGGTGTTTTCTGATTATATGCGGGGGGCGATTAGGATTTCGGCTTTATCACATATCACGAGCATCTGGGTCTTCACCCATGATAGTATTGGAGTCGGAGAAGATGGACCAACTCACCAGCCAGTAGAACATCTTGCTGCATTAAGGGCGATTCCTAATTTAGTGGTATTGAGACCGGGTGATGCAAATGAGGTGGCACAAGCCTGGGCATATGCTATTCGGCAAAGGGAAGGGCCAACAGTGTTGGCGCTATCCCGGCAGTCCATACCCGTTCTGGACAGGTCTTTGTATTCACCGGCTGAAGGATTACAGCGGGGAGCTTATATACTCGCTGATATCGGAGATCATGATCCAGAAATCATTCTGATGGCATCCGGTTCAGAAGTTGATTTGATCATTAAAGCAGGAGAAAGATTGGCTGCGGAGGGAAAAAACGTCAGGATGGTCTCATTTCCGAGCTGGGAGCTTTTCCGAAGACAGGAAAAATCATATCAGGAGTTGGTATTAAATCCAAAGATCAAAGCCCGCTTGGCTATTGAGGCTGGAGTAGCCCAGGGATGGAGAGAGTGGGTAGGAGATATGGGTGTAATTATATCCATTGACTGCTTCGGCGCATCCGCTCCAGCCGGACGGATTTATGAAGAATTTGGACTATCTATAGATGAAGTGATTAGAAAATCGGAAGAATTAGTAAGGAAGGTGGGGTGATGCGTGTCGCAGTTGGAACTGACCATGGGGGATATCTTTTGAAAGAGATTGTTATTGCTGTTATCCGTGAGAAAGGTCATGAAGCCCTCGATTTCGGAACGGATTCCAAAGCCAGTGTAGATTACCCGGATTTTGCTGAGAAAGTAGGCATCGCCATTCAATCCGGAAAAGCTGATCGGGGAATTGTCATCTGCGGATCCGGTGTTGGAGGATGTATTGCTGCCAATAAGATGCAAGGAATTTATGCAGCGATTTGCCATGATGTATACAGTGCAAAACAAGGTGTTGAGCATGATGGCATGAATGTCCTTTGCCTCGGTGGACGGATTGTCGGAACAGAACTGGTAAAGGTATTAGTCCAATCTTTCCTGGAAGGCAGATTTGTGGGAGAAGATCAAGGACAGGAACGTTATAAGCGCCGGGTAGAAAAAGTTAAAAAGCTTGAAAAAGAAGGAAAACAATCATGACCTCCACAATACAGAAACTTAACCAGATTGGCCAATCAATCTGGTACGACAACATTGAAAGAAAATTGCTAATGGACGGGACTCTGGAAGGTATGGTTAGTCGAGGTGAAATTCGAGGGATAACGTCAAACCCAAGTATTTTTAATAAAGCGATAAGCCAGTCTGATGAATATGATGAAGATATCAAATCCCTCACTCGGGAAGGTTTATCCAGAGAGAATGTTTATGAACGGCTGGCGATCAGTGATATACAGGCAGCAGCTGATCTGTTTCGACCTCTGTATGATCAAACCGATGGAGGTGATGGGTATGTAAGCCTGGAGGTTAGTCCCTACCTTGCTCATGATACGGAGCAGACGATAAGTGAGGCAAATAGGCTTTGGAACGATGTAAACCGGCCCAATTTAATGGTGAAAATCCCGGCCACAAAGGCGGGTATACCAGCAATCACTGAAACCATAGCTGCTGGGATTAATGTTAATGTCACTTTGATATTTAGTCTGGATCGTTATCGTGAAGTAAGAGAAGCCTACCTGGCAGGTCTTGAAAAAAGAGCATCCGCAGGAAAACCAGTTGAGAATATTGCATCTGTAGCTTCATTTTTCATCTCCAGGATTGATACGAAAGTGGATAAACAGCTGGAATCCCTCCTGGAAACAGCCATTTCGGACCAAAAGGGTCAAATTGAACAGCTGGTGGGAAAGACTGCTGTGGCGAGTGGAAAATTGGCGTTCCTGGATTACGAAGATACCTTTGGGGAGAAAGGAACCCGGTATGGAAAGCTCAAAACCCTGGGAGCAAAAAGGCAGCGGGTTTTATGGGCATCCACCAGCACAAAAAATCCAGCTTTTTCAGATACAAAGTATGTAGAGGAAATGATCGGTCCATTGACAATCAATACGGTTCCTCCGAAAACCTTGGTAGCTTTTCTGGACCTTGGTGTAGTAGAACAAACAATTGATCAGGATTTCGAAGCTGCACGCAATGTGATGGCAGGTTTATCCGGGTTGGGTATTGATCTTGATCAGGCCACTCAAGAGTTGGAAACCGAGGGCGTAAAATCCTTTGCTGACGCGTATACATCTTTATTGGATTCGCTGCAAAAACGGATGATTGATTTCCAGAAGTGAGAGATTACTTTACCAGGATAGAAAACAATTCCTGTTATGAATAAAACTCGATCCGAAGATGATTTTGAGTGGAACAAGGAAATCTGGCTGGCAGCAGAAAAGTTGACTTCTCCCCGGGCAGTTGAACGGGAAGAAGCTCTTGACTATCTGGTAGAGCATGGTGCGCCTGCGAAATCTCCCCTGATTGCCTATCTATTGGCAACAAGACTTTCTGATCCGGATCTTGAAGTACGCTGCCATATGGTCAAAGCCCTGGGAGTTGTTTTAACAAATGCAGTACAAGAAGAGCAATTACCAGATCAGGTACTCAGACAGCTGCAAGGTTTTCTTGCCTATTTGAACAAGGAACAGATTCTAGATTTATTGGAAATTTCCGAGCGATATCTCTCTGCTGAAGAAAGCCTAATCGAAATCTTTAAATTATGCTCCTATGCAGGAAATGTACTGAGTGGTATAGTGAACGACCGAAAAATTTCCTTGGGAATCAGGCAAAAAGCAACATATTTCTGCGGAGAGGCTGGATTTCTCGAGACAATTACAACACTTCAAGCCCTGGTAATGCGAATTGAGAAGAGGAAGCAGGTCTTACACAGATCTACTTTAAGAAAAAAAGCCCAGGATGAAAGACAACTCTATCCTTTTGCGGTTGCTGCGCTGGAGAAATTGGGTAAAGGTCCTTCAGCAGGAAGGGAAACAATATGATTAGAAAGCTGCCGATAATTCTCTCAATTATATTCTTGGGATTAGGTGGAGTGTTATTCCTGGCAGGAACCAGTCTTGTCCAGGCATCTGATTCCTTTCAACAGCCGACAGTAGCGATCGCTACTGTTACCGGGACACCCAGGGGACCAATCGCTATTGTTTATTCTGATCCAGAGGATCAAATTAATGTTCGATCTGGTCCGGATGTCTTTTACCCCAAAGTGGGTGTTTTAATCAATCGTCAGGAAGTGCCTGCTCTGGCAAAAACAGAGGGTGGGATCTGGATTAAGATTGTTTATCCAGGTGTGCCTGAAGGTGTAGCCTGGGTTTATGCTCCCTATGTGCGTGTTACAGGAGAGCTGCCGATTGTTCCTAAACCTCCCACGCCTACTCCTGAAACAACACCGACTATAGATCCAACCCTGGCATCCCAGTTTATCTCAGAAATTCCCCCAACCAGAAAACCTACCTTTACACCTCCTCCTCCTTTAATTATTCCAACCTATGCTTCCTCTCCGATAACAAGTGGGCCTGGAGGTCTTCCCAGCGGATTTATAATCTTGGGGCTGGTATCTATCGGAGTGTTTGGTCTAATAGTCTCGTTTTTACGCCGGTCCTAATTCAGAAAGGGATTAAATAAAAAAAACCAGGATTTATTGAAAATCCTGGTTTTTTTTATTTATTTGAAAAAACTCATCCACATCCTGTTGAGGGGTCACATCCTGCGCAGCCAGCAGCGGCTGTTAAGGATT
>JAUWEC010000007.1 GCA_030608465.1 Chloroflexota bacterium | reverse complement strand
CCCCATCCGGTCCAATCAAGAGGGAGGAATTATATACTTTTCCTCTTTCATCAGCTCTCCGATAAGTGGGCCAAACCACATGAACGCTCAATTCTTTGGCTGCATCCTGGATCCCTTCAGTTAAAGCGCCAGGCGCTTCATCTACCAGGTCCCACAATTCCTCAGGAGTCATAGCTGTATCAAACCCGGTGGTAACTGTCTCTGGAAATACGATCAGCTCTGCCTGGTATTCCATCACAGCTTTTTTCAGCCATTCTATGCTTTTGGTTATATTGGCTTGGGGATCGTTGGGAGTGATCGCAATTTGCACACAAGCCGCTGTAAATTCTTTCATCAAGAAGTTCCTCCTTTACCCTTTCATCTTCTCTAACAATGCCATTAAATCGGTATTCCCGCCGGCTGCGGGTTTCCAGTCCACCTGGACAGCGCCGACATTTTGGGCTAATAGGCTTTCAGTGAAGGATTCCAGTCCCACATTAATGGCAGAAAATTTCCCTGTTAAAGATTTTAGATCAACCGGAGTGAATGATGGAGCAGAGACCGGCTCATTTTTTCCTTCTAGGGCCTGGACCAAACCTCCGGCATAACGAACTGCTTTGTCATTGCTGCGGAAAACTCGCGCCCCTGCCTCCCGGAAGCGCTCTTCCTGGGATTTCATATCTTGCGGATCAGCATCAGTGCCGGAAACAACGATCACTACCTCCAGATAACGGCCGGCTTTTTCCGCATTTAATCGAGCATCTTTAATCACCGGCGCCAATTCAGCAGCCGGGTCCGGGTGTGAACCATATCCTAATACAACATCCAATAAGATCAGCGCTGTTTCAGGATCCTCTGCTTCGGATTCCAGACGCTGGACCCGCAGTTCATGATCCATCATGGGATGCAGGCGGCCCACTGTAAATTCGTCTTCTCCCAGATCAACAATTGTATGCTCTTGGCTGACCAACGAGTTTTTTAACCGATATTCTTTGTTTATAGGAGCATTTGAATAAACAGCTGGTAGATAATAATCCAGGATTAATAAGGCTTCATAAGCCAGGGTTCCGCCGGAGAACAAACCCCGCAGATAACACTGACCGGCTTTAAATCGATCCAGAGGGTATTCCTGCTCCTGCTGAAGTGTTTCATCTCCGGCAGCTATTCTTACGGCCGCTGCGGCAGTATCATCAAAAGTGGTTGTAAAATGAAGATTATCAATCTGCTGTAAAGTGGACCCATAGCCGATAAAATTGATCACCACCGGTTTGCTCAACCCCCTGGCAAAACTAATTATCCCGTCCGCTGTTTCTGGGTCGGGAGGTTTGGAAAGCAGGATAATCACTTTGGTATCCGGGTCCCGATCCAATACTTCCAATCCCATCCGGGCTGTGAGACCGCCCACCTGGGAAGAAAGATCCCTTCCTCCGGTGCCAAGGGCATGGGTAAGGCCGCCTCCCATCTGATGAACGCGAACTGAAACCTGCTGCAGCCCTGTACCTGAAGCGGCGATCATCCCGATGGGTCCCCTGCGGACATGATTAGCAAAACCCAGTCCAATCCCATTAATGATCGCGGTGCCGCAATCCGGTCCCATCACTAACAAACCTTTTTCTGCACCTTTCTTTTTTAGGTCAATTTCCTCCTCCAGGCTGACGTTGTCGCTGTAAAGGAAGACATGTTTGCCCAATCGCAGGGCTTCCTGGGAAACGCCAGCGGCATAGCGGCCCGGCACTGAAATCAGGATCCATTTAGCATCCGGCAGGGTCTTTGCCGCTGTTTCCAGGCTTTTAGGCAGGAAATCCTGACCTACTGTATCCCTGCTCCGCCTGGCAGCGACCAGATCATCCACTTGCTCAAGCGCCTTCTGGGCATCTTTTGCATTTTCAGCTTTAACCACAATCACCAGGTCATCCGCTTTGGCTCCTTTGATCTCATCAACCAATAAGCCGCTTTGCTCCAGCAGATCTTTATTTGCTTCCGTTGCCATCACTACTCCCGCGTCAATGACCTTCGGCAAATCCGCAAGCGAGCGCTGCAGCTGCATCAAAATAACCGAATCGTAATATGCGCCGGCACGAATTTCTGTTTTTATAGAGGACATAATACCTTCCTGAACTGTTTCTGTACTTCCCGCGGGTTACCTTAACCCGGTTTCTTTAAGATTAACAAGGTTCTATCAATTCTCCAACGACCCAAATAATCAAAATTAAATTACACCCTTTTCCCGGAAAGAAGCTGCCTGATCTGGGCTATATCCCAACAAATCCACCAGGATTTCCAAATTGTGCTCTCCTAGCCCCGGGGGGTGGTGATGGATTTCAGCTGGTGTACGGGATAGTTTATATGGAAAACCGGTTAAGGGAATCGAACCGGCAACTGGATGCTCAACCTCTAAGACTAAATCACGCGCAACAACCTGGGGATGTTCAAACACATCTGGAATCTGATTGATCGGGCCGCAAGGCAACCCGGCCTCACGGAAAATATTCAGCCATTCTTCAGCCTTTCGTTCAGAAAAGGATTGGTTCAAATGCTTTACCAGATCAGCGCGGTTTTTTACCCGATCCTGGTTGGTTTTAAACCGTTTGTCCTCTTTACACCCAGGCTGGCCGATCGCATCACAAAGAAGTTCCCACTGCCGCTGATTGGCAGCGGCGACCACAAATCCTTTGTCCTGAGCCTGAAACGCTTCATAGGGAGCAATATTAGGATGGGCATTCCCCAATCTTTTCGGTGGACTCTTGCCAACCAGGTAATTGGATGCGACATTGGATAATAATGCTACTTGAGAATCAAAGAGAGAAACATCAATATGCTGCCCCTGGCCTGATCGGACGCGTTCATAGAGGGCAGCCATAATCGCTGAAGCAGCAAACATCCCTGAGGTGATATCAATGATCGGAATCCCCACCCTGGACGGCGGGCCGTCAACAGGTCCAGTAATCCCCATCAATCCACCCTCAGCCTGAACAATGGCATCATACCCAGGCAGTTCTTTATAAGGACCGGTCCGGCCATAACCGCTGATTGAGCAGTAGATTAATCCAGGGTTTTCTGCGGTTAAATCCTCAACGCCCAATCCCATTTTGTCCAAGATGCCGGTCCGGTAATTTTCAACAAATACATCAGAAATCTGGACAAGCCGCCGAATGATTTCTTGTCCTTCAGGATCTTTCAGATTGACTGTCAGGCTGCGTTTATTCCGGTTGGCGGAGAGGTAATAAGCCGACGTTCCCGAATACGGACCATAAGCCTCCCCCGTAAACGGCGGTCCCCACCCGCGGCTATCGTCTCCTGAACCGGGACGTTCAACCTTGATCACATCGGCGCCAAAATCCCCCAGCATCATCGTACAGTAGGGTCCGGCCATAGCCCGGGTTATGTCCACAATCCGGACATTTTTAAGTGCTGACATTATCAACTCCTCAAGAAAAATGGCTTTTATTCTCAACTCGCGCCGCATCCAGTATACCGGATTAGGTGAACGTAAATTCGGCTGATGCTCCTATACTAGGGAAGCGAGATCAGATGGGTTATAAAAAAATCGTTATAGTATGAGTTCAATTCCCTCCTGCCGGATGTCCAACAAGAAACGTTATAGCAGATAAAATTAGTATACCGTATTTGAGGGGTTATGTTCAGTTTTTCAGACCTGTATTATGCCGGTTGGGGAGGGTTGACAAATCATCCATCCCCATATAGACTACAAGATAAGCTTTGATTGAGTACAAAGGAAAAAACAATTGTGAGTACCTTGTTCCTGGTGTTTTTGATGGTGTGTGTGATGAGTATGGCCATGCAAATGGGCATGTCCCGCCCAACCTTGATTCGGGCAGTCGTCCACCCGGGGAATTCTCGTTGATTAATCTTCGGAAAAAATGACAACAGGCTGTCCATCACGGACAGCTTTTTTTTTGTTATTCGTTATCATATCGGGAGTTTACCATGAAGAGAAATATCCTTATTGCAGTTGCCTGGCCGTACGCCAGCGCTGATATACATGTAGGGAATATCACCGGATCCTATTTGCCGGCAGATATTTACGCTCGCTTCCATCGCCTGCAAGGCAACGATGTGTTGATGGTTTCCGGATCTGATTCTCACGGCACCCCCATCACTGTGCGGGCGGATGAGGATGGCAGCACTCCGGAAGAAGTTTACCAACGATATCACAAAAGATTCCTGGATTTATTTCAAAAATTAGGTTTGAGCTACGACCTCTTCACCAGCACTCACACAGAAAACCATTTCCGGGTTGCACAGACTATGTTCAGCGCTTTAAAAGAAAAAGGGTACATGTATGCCGAAACCCAGGAGCAGTGGTATTCAACCTCGCAGGAGCGTTTCCTTCCCGACCGGTATGTAGAAGGGACCTGTTATATCTGCGGATTTGAAAACGCCCGCGGAGACCAATGTGATCAATGCGGGAACTTGCTGGAGGCAAACGAGTTGATTAATCCCCGGTCCAAGATGGATGGATCGACACCGGAACTGCGGGATACAGAACATTTTTATCTTGATCTGGGAGCATTGCAATCCAAAATTGTGGATTTCCTGAAAGAACGCGAGGATTACTGGCGGCCGAATGTCATCCGTCAGTCTCTGGGGCAAATCCTGGCCGAAGATTTGCATGGTCGGGCTATCACCAGAGACTTAAAGTGGGGCATTCCGGTACCGGTGAATGGCTGGGAAGATAAGCGCCTCTACGTCTGGTTTGAAGCAGTCATTGGTTATCTTTCGGCTACCATTGAATGGGCTGCGCTTAGCGGGGATGAAGAGCTCTGGAAGGACTGGTGGTACAACAGCGACAGCCGGGTTTATTATTTTATCGGCAAGGATAACATCCCTTTTCATGCAGTCATCTGGCCGGCAGAATTAGCAGGGGTGGGGAACACATTTGGCGCCCTGTTTGACGAAGACGATAAACACAATCTGGTGCTTCCCTATGATGTTCCTGCCAACGAATTTCTCAATATGGAAGGAAAGAAAATTTCCGGCAGCCGGAACTGGGTGGTTGACGGACTGGATTTTCTCTCCCGTTATGACCCCGATCCTCTTCGATACTACCTGACTGCCAATATGCCGGAAACCCGGGACGCTGATTGGGAGTGGAAGGAGTTTGTCACCCGCAATAATAATGAGCTGGTCGCCACCTGGGGCAATCTAGTCAACCGTGTATTGTCTTTTGCGCACAAACAGTGGGAAGGTAAGATCCCCGATCCGGGAGACCTGCGCCCGGAGGACGAGGCTATCCTGGAGGTTATTCAGAAAGGATTTAAAAAAGCAGGAGACCTGTACAACAGAGTAAAACTGCGGGCAGCCCTGACAGAAACTATGCATCTGGCCGGCGAAGTAAACAAGTACATCGATAATCAGGCTCCCTGGTTTGAGATTAAAGAAGATAAAGATGCGGCAGGGAAAACTATTTTCACTGCGATCAGGGCAATTGATTCACTAAAAATACTCTTTGCGCCAGTACTCCCCTTTAGCTGTGAACAGCTGCATCAAACGCTAGGATACAATAAACCGCTCTTTGAGGAACAATACACGGAATCTGTGGACGACAATCTCGGCACACATGAGGTGCTGCGATATCGAGAGGGAGAAGTTTGCTGTGAGTGGCAGCCAAGTGAAATCAGTCCAGGCAGTCCTTTCAGGGAACCGCAGCCACTGTTCCAGAAACTGGATCCCGAAGTTGCGGATGAGGAATACAATCGGTTGGGTAAGTAGTATAGGAAACGTAAGATAAACCGTAATCCTTAGATGGAGTGCACCCAATAAAACGGATAATTAAATAAAACCCTCTCAAAGCATATTATACAAACTGACGCCTG
The DNA here is from genome assembly GCA_030608465.1 of Chloroflexota bacterium. Classification (GTDB taxonomy): domain Bacteria; phylum Chloroflexota; class Anaerolineae; order Anaerolineales; family UBA11858; genus B10-G9. Next base: position 27,364 of record JAUWEC010000007.1, on the reverse strand, counting down.
AATTCAAATGGCGTCAGTTTTGTTTTAAGCTGGATCCGGTCATGATTGTAAAGGGTTGGTTGTCTTTGTAAAGCCCCTTCTGAGGGCGCAGTTTATTGCCTGGTGATTTATCACTGGAAGTATGAATTTCGTGTCCATTCTAGGTGCCAGGTAGCGGAAAAACCCCAGATGCTCTGAGCGCCCGTCCCCGGGCGCGTTTGGTAATAAATCCTCACCCGAGGACGGGTGAGGGAGCACTGGCAGCTGGAAATCGGAAGTTCCTTATCTGACAACAAAAACACCTCCTGTTTTTGATTCTCTCACAGAGGGTGTTTCTTTTCTTTATTAATCAATAATTGCTTTTTCTACATCCCTTGTCTCTGTGGCAATCTTTATAATTCCGACAGCGATGAATACCTTTATCACACCTTGTAAAACTAACAGCCAGATAGAGGATAGAATTTGGTTGATGGCTAATAGCGGTGTAAGAAACATGGCGCCTATTATCAGGGGGATGTATTTCTCGATTGGCTTTATCTTCTCGGTAAATCCATCTATCATCCCCTGCATCTGTTCTTCAAATTCCTCCTCAACCTGACTTCGTTCATTAGTTGGTACCTGTGACAATGCTTGTTCCTTTAACGGATCCATGAAAATTTCAAAATAGGATGTTGGTATTTCAAAACCATTTTTATCGATCGCATCCTTGCTGCCAATAAATATACTTCCGCAGGCGACAATCAAGAGCGCAATTGAGAAAAGACTAAGGGAATCCTTAAATGGTTTGATAGAAAAACGAATGCGTTCTTCTTGCTCCGCATGAACGCAGTGAGCCGCATAGCAGCAAATAACGAAATAAAAAAACAAGATAATGCCCACTGTTATTGTAAACTGCTGCCATCCAAAAATAATTGACATGGAAGAAAGTAGAAATGCTATTATTGCAGCCCACAACGGCTTCATTAAAAGAGACACAATACCGGCAGATATTATTACACCTCCAAGGGAAATTAAAAGAAATACCAACTTTTCCAACAGCTCTTTGGATGGTGAAAGGATCAATTCATAGGACAAAGACAGCTGATTACACATCCTACCCAAGAAATAAGACGTAGCAAGGTGGATGACTATAAATACACTGTACTTTAACCATTTTGCCTTCATCTTGGCTTCTTTTTCACCTCTGAGTCAAAGATTAAAAAAACTGTTGTTTTCACAACAGTTTATCGAGAGAACCACGCAACTATATTTTTTAACAACCGCCTGTTTTGCTTAACGTGGCAATGATCCGTCTACATGATTATGATTTCTATTATACTTTATTCAACATGTATAGGAAAGTTGAGATTATTCCAATTTTTCTAGGTTAATTGAAATCTTATCTATATTCAATTATTCATCCACTCTTTTCTAGAGAAGCAGATAAAAATATAGCCGAATCCAGATACGTCAGATCAATACACTCTGGAAATGTTCTGGAAAGACCAGGCAGGTATTAATGAAAAGATTGTGAAATTTCCCCATTCATTCTCCTATTCTGTTTCAAAGGTTTTAATCTGCGGGTGGTTTTTCGAGTGGCAGCTCAGCGAGTTCTCTGCAGGAAATCCTTTCCATCAACCACAACCGCTGTTCCAGTAACAGAAGGCCCCTCAATCGCTAAATTTATAAAGTTCAGGACGGAGTTCTTCCGCCAGGAAGTTTGGATGACTGCGGCGATCCACTAACTCCGCAGGATCCAACTCCTCAATTACGATAGCCTCGTTATTACCTTCATCATCAATAAATGAGATTACACGACCCCAGGGGCTGATGACACCAGCCCAACCAGGGAAACGCCTTCCTTTCGGCTCCCACTCACTCTGCTCACGCCCCTCTGCACTGTTGCAGACAACGGCATAATAACCGTTTGTCCAACATGTTTTACGGAGTGACATACCGTGAATTGTTCCCCTGAGGTACTTAGCTCTCGGGACATTGTAGTAGGTGAAGGGCATCAAAACAACTTCAGCACCTTTGAAATATAACGTTCGGGTCAGTTCATCAAAGAAGGCATCCCGACAAATCGCAATTCCAACTTTTGCTTTGCCAATATCAAAAACTTCAATCGAGTTTCCAGACTTCCATGTCGTTTGCTCATGAGCAGGAATATGGATTTTCCGCTGTTTGCCAAGGATGCCTTGTGGACCAACCAATACATGGCTGCAGAAAAGATCTCCACGATCTTTCTCGATGATGCCGAATGCAATATAGATTCCTCTCTCACGTGAGATATCACAAATTCGACCAGTTGATGGTCCTGGAATCGTTTCGGCAATCTCAACAGCAATTGATTCTGGAATATACCCGGAAACACTCAACTCAGGAAAAAGGATGAGATCAGCAAACTGTTCTTGCGCGATTTCGATCCATTTCTTCATTCTCGTTATGCTTTGGGCTACACATCCAAACTCATTCCGAATTGAAGCCGCTGCAACAATAATCCTGTCCATCGAGAACTCCTGATTTTTAAATTGTTTTTTTCCGTTGATACCTCACCAAGCCTTGTTTTTGAGACCGGGTTGCGATGGATAACGGCATGTACTGGGCGATCAGCGAATCATTCCCGTTGAGCCATACCCTCCCTCTCAACTATTTGTCTTTACTACTGCGCTTTCTAAGATTGTGAACTGTAGTGAGTCATAATCGATCTCAGCCTGGATACCATAAGGCAATACAAACATAGGGTCAGTGTGACTGAAATCCATCTGGGTGCGATCCACGGGAAGATCTTCCGGGGACTCGGGCATGGAAGTCAGGCTCATCTCCACCGCGGTCGTTGTGGCAGAAAAAATTTGCACTGGTTTTGTTCACGCCACATTATCTGGTTTAAAAATTTCCTTAATGGTTCTTCTAAATAGTTCCTCCATCTTGAACGCCAGCGGAAAGCTGGGATCATACTTCTCTGTCTCAATCAAGAATCAACCGCGCTCGTTGGAAGCGAACCATCGCGGTCACAAGCAATACCAGATCCAACACAACCAGAACGGTCATGACAATAAGAATGATCTGGGGGGGATTGGCAGCATCCACCAGTTTTATAAGCAGCGCTTTGCCATCCGGCACCAGGTTAAGCAGCAAGAGAGGAATCATCTGCAGAAGCACGAGAGGAAACAGGGTAGAAGTCATCAAGCTCTGTTGAGCCTCTTGTACAGTCGCGGCTCGCAGTGATTTCAGGACGCCGATGCCTGCCACGAGGATTGCCAAGAGCAGGCTTATAGCCACATTGGCCAGAGTCATAATTGGGGTGTAGAACAATACCTGGCCATCCCAGTGGATGACATTTACCATCACCAGGCTCACAAGGAGAAGCATCAGCGTGATTCCCCACGAATAACCCACCGACACTGCGATTTTGCCAAAAAGGATAGCCCGGTCCGTCAGGCGGCTGGCCAGCAGCGTTTCCAGTGTATGCCTTTCCCGTTCGCCAGCAAATGATTCGGGAATCGTCATCCCCACCATCATCATAGGGATAAACACAGAGATCAGGAGCGACCAGGGCCCTTCCACCAAAGCGCGTCCGATTTGCAAGGGAAGATAGATTCCCAGCATAACCATTGGGATTAAAAAGCCCAACAGGGATCTGGTTCGACTTCCCTGGTAACGGAGCAGGCCTTTCATTTCCTTCCACATCACTGTCCAGATATCGTTAAACCTCATCTTTCTTCCTCCATCAAAGTCAAGAAAACTTCTTCCAGGCTTGCTTTACTCCGACGAACCTCTTCCACCTGGACACCTGCACTTACCACTAGGCTAACCAGTGGAGCAGCGTTCATACCTTCGCGCAGGTCAATGGTCAAGTGTTCTTCGTTTAGCAATTCAGCGGCAACTACATTTGGGTGCGTTCGCAGCAGGTTCAACACATTATCTTCGAACCCATGCCCCAAGATCTCTAAACCAGGATCGCCAGCTCGTGCTCGCAACTCATCGGGGTGGCCAATCGCCACCAGTTCGCCATCACGGATCACTGCCACCTGTTCGCACAATCTCTCTGCCTCCGCCATGTTGTGGGTGGTCAAAAAGACTGTCACCCCTTCGCGGGCGGTCAGGGTTTCCAGATCGTCGCGGACTGCCGTCGCAGCGACCACATCGAGGCCAGCTGTCGGCTCGTCCAGGAAGACCAGGGATGGACGGTGAAGCATGGACCTACCCAGGGCTAGTTTCTGCTTCATCCCTTTGCTCCACGTCCCCACCCGTTCTTTTCGTCTCTCCCACACCCCCATGTGGGTGAGCAGTTCTTTGATACGAGCCCTCCGTTCGTTCTCCGGCATACACCAAATCCGACCGTAGAACTCCAGGTTGTCCTCGGCGCTCAATTGTTCATAGAGACCAGGGTGTTCGAGCAGTGCTCCAGTGTGGGTGCGGACCTCGTTCGCTTGGGTACGGGTATCGAAGCCCAGCACCTCGGCTCGCCCGCTGGTCGGCTCCAGCAAACCCAGCAGCAGATTGATGGTAGTGGTCTTACCCGCGCCGTTGGGACCCAGGAAGCCGAAGATGATACCGGAAGGCACTTCCAATGAGATGTCATCCACAGCTCTTCCTGTCTCGAAGTCACGAGTGATGTTCTCGATACGAATAGCTATATCAGTCATGTAAGATCCTTCTCTCCTATTTTGTGATCCAGCTTTACCGCTCGCGTGGCTATGAAAGCTGGCATGTAGTTTGTAAGCAGGTCGTTTTCGTCTTCAGGGTAAGCGTCCTCGAAAAAACCAGTGAGGGTCAAGCCGGCGTCGAGCTGCCCGCCAATTTGATCCTCCAGTGTATGGCTAAACTCGAGAGGTATTCCCTTTTTGATAACCCGCTGCCTTTCCTCCTCGGTAATGCTGGTCAAATCAGAGTAAGGGAGCGCATACTTGACCTGGAGGACGCCTGTGCAGTCGGCAAGATCATAGTCGAAAAGATAAATCACAGGGTTCGAAAAACCAGCTAGCAGTCCTCCCCCAAGACGCAACACGCGGAATGCCTCTGCCCACACTGGGAGGACATCAGGGACAAAACAATTGGAGACCGGGTGAACGATGAGATCAAAACTCTGATCGCTGAACATGGAAAGGTCAGCCATGTCACCCTCAACTGTGGTGATGTCGAGCGCGTGCCGCTCGGCGACGAGCCGATCCCCCTCCAACTGCCTGGGTGAGTTATCGAGGACGGTTACCTTTGCTCCAGCCGCAGCGAGGATTGGCCCTTGCTGCCCTCCCTCTGAAGCCAGGCAGAGAACGTCTAGACCTTCCAAATCAGGGAACCAATCCCCGGGAACCGGCTTCGAAGGCGTCAAGAGGATTTCCCATTGTCCCTGTCTTGCGGCAGCGATCACCACCTCGCTGACCGGAACTGTCCACTTATTTCCACGTTCAACTTCTTTATCCCACGCAGTGCGGTTATATTCTCGAATTTCCATATCAGTTTTCCAGCTCTCTTTCTCGTTTTCCAGTCTCTCCTACTGCGCTTTCGATAATTGTGAACTGTTGTTCATCGCAATCGATCTCAGCCTGAATACCGTAGGGCAAGACAAACATGGGGTCGGTGTGACCGAAATCCATCTGGGTGATGACCGGTAAATCTGACAGGCCTTCCTCATTAGAGATCACCTGGGAGATGACCTTATCGTATTCCTCGAATTGCTCTGGTTGGACATGCCCCCCTGGTCGACCGAACAAGATGCCTGATAGTTCCTTCAGAATACCCATCGCTGCGTAAGTGCGAAGCCCCCGCAGAACCTCATTTGGCGAAGGAGCTTCCTCAGATGTTTCCAGGAACAGGATAGCATCCTGCCACATTTCAGGCTCAGGCCAAAAATCCGTACCACGCAGCCAATCCAGCCCTTCAAAGCAGCCGCCAATCAAATGCCCGCGATGGACCCCCTTCCCTTGGAGGAATTTCCATCCTGTGGATGGAGTGAGCTTGCGCTTGCGCGATTGATTCTCAGGATCTGCCCAGTCAAGAAACTCGACGGTCCAGCCTTCGTTATTGGGGGCAACCTTTCCGATGGGCGCTGACGAGAACAGCGTTTTATGCACTGAATCAGCCATATAGGGGAACAGCCCTCCATTCTCGGCAAACCCTGCCATAATGGCCGGTCCGTAAAATGAGACCAACCCTGCTTTTAAGCAGGCCAGATGGGTGGCGGTCGTGTCAGAATACCCCATAAAGATCTTGGGATTTGAACGAATGACATCTAAATTCAGGAGAGGCAGGATTCGAATCGAGTCATCGCCGCCAATGGTAGAAATGACGGCTTTGATAGACGGGTCAGCGAACGCTTGCATTAAATCATCAGCTCTTGCTTGAGGATTGTTCTGAAGCCAAGAAGGGTCACTCAAAGTATGGGGCATTTCTACAACGGTCACTCCGAATTCTTCCTCCAGCTGCTGTTTACCCGCTTCGTAACGATGGGGGAACACTCTTGGCCCACCCCAGGATAAAGAGACTGTAGCTACCTTGTCGCCAGGTTGCAGTTTTTCCGGTTTCAACATAGTAGTTTTCATGATTTATTTTCCTCTCTGAGTAACATTAGTAGCTTAATACTCCGGTATGCATCGTTATCTTCCACCCCTCACTCACTTTGGCATACACTTTGCAGACTCGACCCAGCCAGCTTACCTCATGCCCCCTGGTATCTACCCATAATGTGTTAATGTCTACCACAGCCAGGGCGCCATCCCCTTCTTTAGAAATCTCTATTCTCAGTGTCTCCCTTTCATTATGGACAAGTTTGTGTTCCTTAAAGAACTGCTGATAAAAATGTTTCCAGCGTTGGTGGTCAAACTTGCCCAGGATCATTATCCAATTCATCGGATCGTGGTCTTCCCTGGTAGGCGGCCAGGGCCAGACCATGTCCGGATGGAATATTGACAGCAGCAACTCGACGTCCTGCGTATCCCAGGCTTGTGTTTCCCTGTCGATGATTTCTTGAATTTCTTCTTTCAAACTTGTCATAATTAACTCCCTGGTTTCAATGGTCGCCCAACAGACCGCCCTTCTCTCAGATCAGAGATGATAAACCCGCATTCAATCCGGATATCAATCACTCTATTGTAGTATGACATATTCTCGACCCACTCTTTATAGTTATTATTCGTGTTGCTTTCGATTTATTACTCAAGAGCAATCATCTGGGAGAGTTCTTCCCTCGAATACCACCTGCCAGCTGCCATAACCCCGTGAGGGTCTTTAATATTCGCGACGTCTTCCAAGGGATTGTTATTCACTAAGATCAAATCCGCCCTTTGTCCCACCTCGATTGTCCCAAAATTACCCTCCCCAACCATCGCTTCGATGACATCGGCAGCGTTGACCGTCCCGGTCTTAATGGCCTCATAGGGTGAAAACCCATTTTCTACCAGGATTTGCAGCTCATCGTGGATGGAATATCCAGGGACAATCGCCAAAATTCCTGAGTCGGTCCCTAATAATAGAGGAACTTCCGCTTGATGCAATTCGGTAAGCAGCCAGCGATCGATGTCGTATTTATAAACCGCCAGATCCTCAATCCCTCTGAATTGAACTAGATGTTTTTCTTCGCCGAGCAGTAGAAGATCAAGGTAGGTCGTTGGGAGAAAACCGATCTCGGGGCGGGCGAGGAAAGCTTCCAGCTCAAACAATTTTTGCGAAATTACATCGTCGACCACCATCGTGGTACATAATGGAGTTCCATATGTGCTCAACACCTCGAGGATATGCTGCATGGTCTCCGCATGCAAATAGGCAAACTCAGCTTCATCAAAACCTGAAGCGAAATCGAATTGCTCCATGGCCGATTTGATTAGATAGCTCAGCCATGCATCAGGGGCAAGTTGCTGTTTCCGATCATATTCGATGAACGCGAACAGCAGCTCCTCAACATGTGCAATCTCGTCCATACCGGCGGCCAATATGTTCTCCAGCCCTATGGCATAAGGCACATGACCCGAGCTGTACATTTCGAGCTCTTTAGCTGTTGTCAGAGCCTCGCGCGCGTCTTCCGGAGACAGGTAGGAATAGAGCTTGAGGAAATCGAAACCAAGATCGTGGTTCTCCCGAACGAGACCCTGGGGACCGCCTAAAGGGCTGGCGAAAAGAATTCTACCGGAAGCATAGATTGTGGGTCCTACGCGGCTCCCAGCCTTAATCTGATTTCGCCATTCGAGTGCGTACGTTAAAACTTCCCCTGATGGACCAAAATCTCGGATTGTGGTCACGCCATTGGCAAGATAAAGAACGAGAGGCGACACCGGCCACGCGTTTGTATCCCAATCCTGGCTGGTGTGCATATGCATATCCGCCAGGCCAGGCATGAGGTAGGCTCCCTCTCCATCGATGACCGTGGCATTCTCTGGTATCGTTACACTTCTCCCAGGACCAACGGCGATGATCCGATCCCCCTTAACGAGTACGGTCTGATCCTTTATGATGATCTCGCTAATCATGGGAACCATATTAACGTGGATGAAAGCCGTATACCCCAGATCTGAAATCTGCTGTGGATTGACCTGCTCTTCCACCAAACAACCTGACAGTATGGCGCCAAGTATAAACAACCACGTCATCGCCCAAATGATCTTTTTCATTGCTCCCAATTCTCCTTATCTTTCACCAGATCCCTTTTTAAGGGATACCTTATAGTTCAAGACAATATTTCTAGCATGCCCACTCAATTTCGGAAGTTGTCCATTCTTGGCTTTGGATTCCCCTAAGTCGTTCGCAGCGGAAACCATAGCCAGAGATATTAAATAACTCAGTGATTAGAGTATGCCCCCCATGCCATCACTAAAGCAAGGGCACCAAATCCGATGATGCGGATCAGATATGCTGTTGAAGTGCCCTCAACCATTTGCATCCCCAGATAAAGTCCTGAAGCCCAGGATGTACCTACAGATATGAACAGGAATACCCAACGAGGCAGCAATTTAACTTGATTTTCCTTCATGATGTTTCTCCTTTTATTTATCGAAAGTTTCTTAAATTCAGACAGCATTTTTTAGATATTGACATGTGTCTCAGTGGCATCGTGTTATCTTATTTCACCTCCCAATTTACTTGAGTTGTTTTTCCTCCTTTAAAAAATACGTCGATGGTCAGGACAAGTTTGGGATCTGTCCGCTCATCCAGGAATTTGCTCATGATCGTGTTCAGTCTCTGCTCACATTCGTTTGACCAGCAGTAAGGGCAGACCCAAATCGCGGATCTTGCCCAGCAGGCCATGTAAAGCAGCTTGATCGGCAACCAATCCGGTTAGAGATGTTTCATGGTTTCTCAGCGGGGTGATTGTGAAACCGTCGAACCAGTCTGACCATTTCATGTCGAGATTCGCTTCTACCCTGATTAGATAGATAGCCGGTTTGTTTAGATTTCGACCATCGGTCATCATCTGTGCCTCCATGTGAAATTCTTGCTCAATGTGGTCGGTTTTCTTTACCCGCTCTGCTGTACCTGAAGAATAGTCCTCAACCGGGTGAGTTGTCATCACTAAAAGTGGGTGAATGGGGTAGGTGATTTCACAACCCCGCTAAGCTGACAGGGAGGTCCATCCGAGAGATAAAAAAATCCTCCGCGTGTTAGGCGAAGGAAGATGAGGATGAAAGGGAGGAAGGACTATAGTAATTCGAGCTCCTCAGCCCGCGTAATTGCATCCCTTCGGTTGTGGACATTCAGTTTGCTGTAGATACGCTTGATATGTGAGCGAACTGTATTCTTGGAAATAACAAGTTCGCTGGCAATCTCCGGACTTGAAAGGTGTGTGGTCAACAGTCTCAGCACCTCAAGCTCGCGCTTGGAGAGAGGTTCGACCAGGTAAGAGGAGGAAGTCGATTTAATCTTTCGCGATTTGCCTTCTGTCTCTTCTTCCAAGGCTGCTAGCAACTTTCCGGCGTAGCCCACCGCGATTCCCCGCGCAACTGCTTGCCGCAGTATTTTGCCCATAGGTATACCCTCATCTATGAAGGTGCGCACATAACCTCCCGGTTCAGCTCGCGATAAGGCTTGGGCCAATGCGGTTAATGCTTCTTCTTTATCGCCGGCTGACTGGTGCGCCAGTGCTTGCAGGATCAGGATCTTGATCTCCTGATGGATCCATCCTGCCTTTTCTGCGGCTGCCAAAAGCCGGGCCAATAACTCCAGTGCTTCCTCCAGGAAAGTTCCCGATGGGTGCTGCCTGCCTTGGGCAATCAGCACCCGCGCTAAATTAATATGGTCTAAATCGTGATGATAACTCAAATCGCCGTCCACTCTCAATCCACTCATCTGCGCCCAATGGACTGCTGCTGCCAGATTCCCTTCAGACAGCCATAACCGGAGGCGGCACTCATCCAGCCAGCAGATGATAAATTTGTCAACTTCTACTCTGTGTACGAGACGTTCTACTCTCTGAAGGGTATTGAGTGCGTCCCCTAGATTCCCCCCCGCCAGTTGAAGTCTCGAGAGGGCAACATAACCATCAGCCAGGAAATCAGTTTGCCCCCACTGGGCGCAAACCTCAACCCCTTTTTCCAAGTCCCTGCTTGCAGCCTCCAAATCATTCCATTCGCGTGATAAATCACCCAGTTTCACCAAGGGGAACCCGGCAATAGGCAATTGCTTTTCATCAGGGCCAACTGCCAGTTCAAGTGCCTCACGGTAGGTTCCAAAAGCTTCCTGGAGCAGAGCTTGCTTTGCCTGCTCCATTCCCAGGTAAGTGGCAGCCGATACACTTATTATTTGATGGCTGTATTTCTGGGCAATCTCACTGGCCTCAGCATAGGCTAGCCGAGCAGCCATAATGTCGCCCTGGCTTCCATATGCCGCTCCCAGGACAATACCGACCAGGCTCCGCATGTAATCCCTTTCTGGCAGGAGTTCAACAGCCTGCTCGGCCATTTCCAAAGCACGCGGAATTTTTTCGCTGTTCAGGGCATTATGGGCTCGGATGGCAGCAATGTATCCGGCTATGTGCTTCCTTTCGGCTTCGCTCCCCTCTCCCACCGGCCGGGGACTTTGTATGTCAGGCTTCTCAATTTCCGTTAGAAATGGGTTTTTTGCGGATCTTTTCTTAAACTCGGACAGCGATAGTGTGCTTGCAAGCGCCTGTTCAGCATTCTGCAGGCATTCTTCTACTTCTTCCCTCATGCCACTCCAATACCGCATCCAGGCATGATAGACACACAGCCAGGGCCGTGCCCGAACCAGCTCATCCGGCAGTTCCTCAAGCCATCTATATACGACGGGGTGTTTGCCGCGGATAATCATTTGCATGGCATTCTGCTCAATCAGATGCGCGGCTCGCTTATAATCTCCGCCAGCATTAGCGTGAACTACCGCTTCTTCGACAAGCTCAGCCTTTTCATACCACTCGCTTGCCCTGCGATGCAAAGCGGGTATCAGGTCAGGCTGGGCATGCTTTACACGGCTGCGCAGTAAATCTGCAAAGAGCTGATGATATCGATACCAAGTCCGCTCGTCGTCCAGGTGAACCAGAAACAGATTGGCCTGTTCGAGTTGAGCCAGGATCAAATGACTGTCATCCCTTCCTATTACGGAATTGCATAACGGAGCGGTCATCCGCTTAAGGATGGAAGTAAAAAGCAAGAATTCCTGGATGTCGCTGGATTGCTGATCGAGCACCTCCTCGACCAGGTAGTCCAAAACGAAACGATGGCTGCCGCTGAAGGACTTGATGAAGCCCGATACATCTTTTCGTCCTTTCATTGAGAGCGCGGCCATTTTTAATCCCGCGATCCAGCCTTCGGTACGATTCTCCAACGTATCAATATCCTCAGATACGAGGGAAAAACCCAAAACATTGTCCAGGAATGTCGCCGTTTCCCGGGTTGTAAAGCGCAGGTCATCGGCGCGTATTTCACTCAACTCTCCGCTCCCTCGCAACCTGGCCAGAGGCCAGGGGGGGTCTGCGCGGCTGGAGATGACTAGATGCATCTGGGACGGCTGATCATCCAGGATCAATGTGATTAATTCATGAACTTGCTTATCAATAATCTCATGATAATCATCAAGCACCAGTGTGAAGGGTTCCGGAGTATTTGCAATTTCATTGATCAACCCGGATAACAAAATATCGGAGGGGGAAATTTGAGGCGAGTGGAGCATCGATTGGGCTGATTTACCAATGTCCCTATTAATTCGTTGAAGAGCTGTGAGCAGATATCCCAAGAAACGATGTAAATCGTTGTCATTTTTATCTAGAGATACCCAGGCAACTGGGCGCTTACTTTGTGCGACCCAGGCACTCAGAAATGTTGTTTTCCCAAATCCCGCTGGAGCAGAGATCAGAGTTAACTTTAAATCCGTTCCATCGTTCAATTGTTTAATCAAACGCTGGCGTGGAACCCATGCAGATCGGGGAGGGGGAATATAGAGTTTGGTTTCTAGAAGTGGGTTGATCACCGGTATACTCAACCAAGTGTAAATGATAGGTGGAGAATGATGTTTTCCCCTTTACATTATACGACATACAACGATCAAATCACCGATCCATTTTCCCCCGGTAACATAATTAACTGGCTGGCATGGTTTCAAGTTCATCTACTGGAAAAGCGTACTCAGAAGTAGAATGAAATCAATTGGGTTAAGTAAACGAGCAGGATGCGTAATTCTTGAAGGATTACGCATCCTTTTTGTTAATTATGGACTCACAACCCGGCCTAAAAACAAAACAGTACCGGTCTCATGCTCCCGGATCAAGAAAAGGAACGGGCGATCCACGGTAAGTTCTATGGGGGACTCTGGCATGGAAGTCAGGCTCATCACCACCGCGGTCGCGGCCGCAGCTTCTGTGCCTTCCTCGTCCACGCTGACAAACGCTTTATGGAAAACATCAGAAATGAACAAGTCTTTTGCGCCGGTCATACCGGAAAAATCTGCCGCGTCACTGAATGCGGTAGGCATGCCCATGGCAGACAGAGTGCTCGCCAGACTGATTTCAGTCTCAAACTCAAACCTGGGAAACGTCAGTACAACAGGCGAATAGGATAATCCATCCAGGATATGATTAAGCTCCTCAATGGAAAACTGGTCTTCAAATTCCTCAAACTTTCCCTGATCCAGAACCACTACCAGCATAGAAACCTGGCCGCCAATGTAAGGCAATTCCACAGCCTGGTAACCATCTTCCTTAAGATACCGGAAGGATGCGTCATGCCCGGTCTTCATCATCTGGACCGGAATTTCCTCCCCTTTCAACCCATAAAATATGCCTTCCTCCGTTAGATCTTTTACAAATGGCTCTAACCAGGTGGCTTTAAAATAAATCGCGTTGCTCAAGACCAGTCTGGTATCGGGGGTAATGCCGCCCTGAGGGATCAAATCCTGGATCTTTTCTTTTGTTTCATCACTTACCCACTGATTGATCGCCAGTCGGGATTCTTCTGGCTGGGAGATATAATCCAGCAGCCTCAATCCAGCGCCATAATTTTCAGCCAGGGTATCCAGAAAATCATTTTCGAAATGGAAATCTTGCTGTCCCCAGATTGCATTGACAATATTTAACTGAAAAGGATCTCCCTGATCTTGCGGAACTTCGATTTCAGCCAGGGAATCTAATTTTTGACCAAGCGCATTAAATGCGGGGTGCAGGTTTTTCTGGTCGAGCATAAAGTGCAGCACGCTAGCCATTTCCTCAGTTGTGCCTCCCTCGGCTCCCGCATAGGTCATTGCCAGCGCAGAAGAAATACTGTAGGGGGAATAAAACAGGTTTCCTGGTTGAGACTGAAGTTGTCCGTAGAGATCAAAAGCGAAGTGGGTATTTCCATCAGCTAATCTCTCCAGATCACTCCCTGACACATCTCCTATCTCAGCCCGCGGACGATTGGATTCCAAAACCTGGGATTTTGAGGTTCCAGGTGAAACTTGACCAGGTATGGCACATCCAGCTAAAACCATGATTAACCCTGCCGCCAGCAGTTGATAATAGTTATGGTGTTGGTTTTTCTTTAATAACATAAACTTCTCCTTCAAACTGATTGAATCTATTGATTTCCATACTTAGGACGAAAAACCCGGAGGTTTTGTTCCCTGAAATAAAGATTAGTCCAGAATACCCACCACGGCAACTCTATCTCTCCCTTCACTTACTAATAAAAAACAACAAAAAAACCCAACCAACAAGAGTTTGATCGTTCCTCTAAATACTCTTGCTGGTTGGGCAAACCGGCGGGCAATCTATCTTTTACTCAATCGCAGCCAGTTTTAGTTGTCGTTTACTCGACAGGACCATCAGTTAGTCTTGTACTGCGCAATCTCCAGTGCCTACATTCATAGCAGTGCCAAACCCACGTGAAGCCATCCAAACAGCTTGTTCCTGGGTGAGCAGACCCAAACCAACAGCTTGAGTCAAGGCATCGCTTCGAACCTGGATCATAATCTCGCTGAATGAACCAGCATCAAAGTCCAGGCTGATGGCGATGTCATAGACGGATTCACCAGCATCTAAACGATCAGCCATTTCTGCAGGGGTGATACCCAATGCGATTGCCAGATTCTCGTGGATTATGTCATCCAGTAAACCATCCATGGCAATGTTTTGCTTGAGTTCAAGATTTTGATTGACAGGCACACCAGTTTCCGTACCAAATTCTCCCTGGTGATGGTTGCCTCTGAGACCTAATCCTTCAGCGTCACCGTTTCCGGGTCCACCCTTGAAGGATTCGGCTGCCATTGCTGGACTGGCGAAACTGAGTGCCAAAACCGAAATAGCAAGTACAGATAAAACGAGTATAGTTTTCTTCATGATATATTCTCCTTATTGTGTTATTGATAGTACTGATCAACAGTATAAATGCCTATTATTCAGGAGTTATTAAGAGAATGTGAGAATATTATGAAGCCTTAAACGACAAGAGGCCCTGAGTAGGGCTTCTTAACTAATCCGTATTGTTTTATCCTTTTCTTTATTTCACAACTTGGGGGTTTTAGAAAAACCAAGCAGGTAATAAGGGCAGGATCGTGAAGCACATCTGAGATCACGATAACCAATTGGTCTCGAATCCAGCTATCGGCAGATTTGAGACAAAATAAACATAAAGTTCACTATGGCATAAAGGAATAATTTCGAATTAAATTCCAATGAGTCAGATTATTCCATGAAACTCACAACAGTAACCCCATCGCCCCCTTCATTATCTTTTCCAGGCTCATAGGCTGTGATTTGGGGATGGTTTTTCAAAATCTGCCGGACTGCGCTGCGCAGCCGACCCTTCCCCATACCATGAATGATCCTGACCCAGGGCAGTCCCGCTAAAAAGGCTTTGTCCAGGTAATACCCCAGATTTTCCAGGGCTTCATCTACCGCCTGCCCGCGCAGATCAAGTTCAATTCCAGGCGAGGTGGTATCTTTTGGTGTCCGTACAATGGATTGGGGTTCAATCTCCGGCTCAGTTTTTTCCTGATCAAGCGTATGTTCCAGATCCGCCTTTTGAGTCCTGACCCGGATAATTCCAACCTGCAATTCTACGCCCTCTCCATCAACGGAGAGCACTACTCCTTTTTTCCCCAGAGACCTGATATATATCCGATCCCCTTCCTGTATTGGACCCAATGGCAGCGGGATGGCTGCCGCTTGTTTTCTACGGGGCACAGGTAAAGAAAGTTCTTCTTCTAGCAGGTCAGTTTTTTCACTTAGGATCTCAATTTTCTCTCCCGGATCCTCTTCCTTATCCAGTTCCGATTTAATCTCCTTGATTTCCTCCTGCAATATCTGAAGGGAATTTCTCGCCTCACCGCGGGCTTTTTCAAGGGCTTCCTGTCTTTCGTCTTCGATCTCTACCAGACGGTCAGCGAGCTGCCTGCGCAAACCTTCCGCTTCTTCCTGAGCCCTGTCTGCTGCACCCCTGGATTCTTCCGCTAACTTCCGTTGGCGATGGATATCATCCAGCAAGTCATCCGCGATCAGGTCCGCTGGATCCAATGTTCCCCGCGCCGTATTGATTATCTGCTCTGGAAGTCCCAACCGGCTGGCGATTGCCAGGGCATTGGAACGACCGGGAAGTCCAACCGTCAGATGGAAGGTGGGACGCAAACTTTTTAAATCAAATTCAACTGAAGCGTTAATTACGCCCGGAGTGGCGTGCGCATAAACTTTTAAATCCGGATGATGAGTGGTAACCAGGGTAGTGATGCCTCTCTCCAGTAAATTAGACATCAGGGATCGGGCTAATGCAGCGCCTTCCTGCGGATCTGTTCCTGCCCCCAGTTCATCCAGGATGACCAATGATCTCCGGTCAACATTCTCCAGAATACCAATGATGTTGGTGATATGACCCGAAAAAGTTGACAGAGACTGTTCTATAGACTGCTCATCCCCAATATCTGCAAAGACGTTCGAGAACAAGCTCAACTCAGAAGCCGCAGATGCTGGAATATGCAATCCGGTTTGCGCCATTAGAACCAACAAACCGACCGTTTTCAG
Source organism: Chloroflexota bacterium (assembly GCA_030608465.1). Lineage (GTDB taxonomy): Bacteria > Chloroflexota > Anaerolineae > Anaerolineales > UBA11858 > B10-G9. The sequence goes on along the minus strand of JAUWEC010000007.1, from coordinate 10,977 downwards.
GGTTACTGTTTTTCCCCCTGTATTTGGACCGGTAATAATCAAGGCATATGTTTCGGAGTCGAGGGCGATATCAATCGGCACAACATCTGAGGGATCTAACAAGGGATGTCTAGCTCCAAACAAACGGAGAATTACGCCAGGGTGACCTTCTCCCATCTTCTTCGGGAAGGGATGGATAGTGGGGTGGAAGGCTTTAATCACAGCAGCATACCTCCCCCGGGCAAAAGCCAAATCCAGCGCTGTCAGGGTCTCCACTAACTCCCTCAATACTTCCGCCTGCTCCCCCACTTTTTGAGTGAGATCCAACAGAATCCTTCGCACTTCATCCCGCTCATCCAACTCCAATTTCCGGTAGCGGTTATTGACCTCGACCATGGCTTGTGGTTCAACATAAATCGTTGCGCCAGATGTGGATTGATCATGCACAATTCCAGGAATATGCACTTTGGCATCCACTTTCAACGGCAGCACATATCGGCCGTTCCGCTGGGTGATGATAGATTCCTGCAGGTGTTTAGCAACCTCCGGTTTCTTTAGAATCTGGTTCATTCGCTTCTTAAGCCGGCTGTGCTGAACTTTTAAGTCCCGGCGGATTTGACTTAGTTTTTGAGAAGCTGTATCCAGCACCTCTTCCTGTTCCGAAATTACTTTGGATATCAAACTCACCAAGCCCATAGAATCGGGCAGTTGACTGGAGAGACCTTCTAGTTTGGGATATACACCAGTTTCTTTGCTCATTAAACGCTGCAGGTTCCTGGCAGCAACCAACGTACCCTTTACCTGAAGTAAGCGCGAGGGTTCCAGGATAATGCCCCTAACGGCATCCTCGACTATCGGGCGAAGATCTCTCGCCCCTCCGACCGTAGTACCGGGATGCAGGGTAATCAACGACAACGCTTCGGCAGTCTCCTGCTGAAGAGCCCGGACCTGATCAAGATCGGTTAGCGGCTGCAATTGGACAGCTCTTTCCCGGGCAGGATTAAATTGACACTGATCTGCCAACGCAGCCAAAATCGTATGATATTCTAATGTTGAGAGCGTCTTTTTATCCATCGGTGTCAGTTTACCATACTCAGAAAACAGCTGTCGCTGTTTTGTCAGAAAGTAGTGAGTAGTAATATTGGCTGTAAACGTTATTCAGGACGGCACAAGTTTGATCCTTATTGAAAATTAATAACTGATTACTGAACATTGGCAACAAGCAGGTGCGGTCGAGTATAATCAAACAAATTTTTATCAATCGATACTTTTATTGACTGACTTATGTCCCGTCCAATTTGGTTTGTAAATTTTCTAATATGGATCTACCCCATCCGACGGGTTCTGGCGAAAATGACAAGAATCTCTTTGGTGGGAGAGATTGTCGACCATATCTTTTTCCGCGGGGATGAGATGGTTTTTTTGCCGCTGAATCAAACTATACAGGTGAATGCCCCCCTCGATTTACCAGAAAGCGTCATCATCCCTTCCCGGATAGTGGAACATTATATTAACCAGGCCAACCACCATTGGATTATGGATTTTTGCATCTGCCGGGAAGGGAATGACTGCCAGGATTTCCCTCAAAAATTGGGATGTATATTTCTGGGCGAGCCGGTTTTACAGATCAACTCCAAATTGGGCAGACTGGTCAGCAAAGAGCAAGCTCTTGATCATGCACGGCGCTGCCGGGATGCCGGGTTGGTCCATTCAATCGGGCGCAATCGCCTGGATTCTATCTGGTTGGGCGCAACACCAGCAAAAGAATTAATGACGATCTGCAACTGCTGCCCCTGCTGCTGTTTGTGGGGTGTCGTGCCGGACCTTAATCCGAAAATCGGTCGGAAGTTCGTTAGCATGCCTGGCGTTCTGGTAGAAGTAACAGAGGACTGCACCGGCTGTAAGGTCTGCGTAGACGGCACCTGTTTTGTGGACGCGATTATCATCAAGAACGGACGGGCTGAAATTACAGCTGAATGCCTTGGATGCGGACGTTGTGTTGAAGTCTGTCCGGAAGATGCCATTGTCCTGTCTATCGAGGGAGAAAAGAACATTCAAGAAACTATCAACCGGCTTTCAAAAGTGGTTGATTTGAAATAAATTTTTTAAGCAGACCTCCGAGGTCCTGGGGACCTCGGAGGTCTCTTGTATTTATTCCCCAACTTCAAACGAATCTTCCGGCACCCAGGCCGGGGCACAGACCGCGAGGAATTCTAAATCAGTTTTTCCCTGGTTAAATACTTGATGTTTTTCACCGGGTTCGATCAAACAAGCCTGGCCAGGCTGAAGTGAAAATTCATGCTGATCAATTCTCATCCACCCTTCACCTTTCAAGATGTAATAAGTTTCCTCAGAGTTTTTATGGAAATGAAGCGCACTTGATTTTCCCGGCGGAATGATTATATGGGCCAGGCTGTGTCTTGTTGTCTCACCTGTGAGCGCTGACTTGCCAATCAATTCATAAATTTTTTCACCTTGAGGTGTGACAAATTCGTTTAAAATCTCATTCTTACTAGTTACTCGCATGGGGTCTTCCTTAAGGTTTATTCGTCTTCGGATAACGTTTGATATTTTTCGTCTGCTCTGGCTGCCATGATGAAATCATTTTCGTGCAGCCCATTGATCACATGGGTCCACCAGCTGACTGCCGCCATTCCCCAGGTGAGGAGAATTGCAGGATGATGGTCCACTTCCTCGGACATCTCCCCAACCATATTGGTAAACACGAGCGCCTGTTGAAAGTTTGGAAATCTAAATTGTCTTTCTAATCTCGGAATTCCTTCCCTTTCAACGATTCCCCAACAGGGCAGGGTAGCCAGATACTCATTAATCTGCTCCTGAGTCAACGGTTTTTCATCCCCCCGGCAGGGGATACAAGTCTTTGAAGCCAATCCATCCTTATTTGGGCTATCCATGCTAAAAACTCCTTCGATTGCCTGCGATCGTCAGGAAATCTCCTCTGGGGTTGGCCGTTCCAGCTGGATGAAACCTATTTCGACCAGGTCCCGTGTAAAGGTATGTGTTTCCATAAATCCTAAAGCCTTGAAGGTTTTTAAGGATCTCTGATTAAACGCCGCCACGGTCACTCTGAAACTATCGGGGTGGTAAGTTTGGGAAGCAAAAGCCAATATCGCCCGTACAAAATCCTGTCCAAATCCCTGTCCAGTAAGATCCGGACGTAAACCTATCCCCAAGTCCAGAACTTGCGGTTCTCCCTTAAGGTAGTCTCCTTCCGGAACCCGGGCATCTTCTCCGAAACAGCAATATCCTACCAATTCATTGTTCTCATCCAGTACAACGTGATAGCGGTATTCCGGTTTTAATAATCCCGGTAAATGGTTCCCGGAAAAATCATATAAATCATAGGGTGAATCATATGTCCAGGTTGATATTTGCTGGGCAAAATTTGGGGAAATGGGAGATAACGAATAAACCATCGGGTCCGGTCTCTAGCTTCAGATTAGAACCATATTAATAAATTGCCAGGTTGTACTTCAATCGGCTTTTAAGATGTGCGTGATGACAGTCGCACCGCTGCCGCCGATATTTTGCGCCATGCCGATCTTTGCTCCATCAATTTGGGCTGGACCTGCCTCGCCGCGTAATTGTAGAACAGTTTCAACAATTTGATACATGCCTGTCGCGCCTACGGGATGCCCCCTGGCTTTTAATCCTCCCATGGTTGTAACCGGGATCTTTCCCTGGGTAAAAATCTCTCCTTCCAGAGCCAGGCGGGGACCCTGTCCCCTTTCGGCAAATCCACATGCTTCCAAGGATAAGGCGGACATGATCGTAAAAGCATCATGGACTTCAAAGAAATCAATCTCTTCCGGTTTGATACCTGCCTGGAGATAAGCTTCTTTCGCTGATTTTTCAGCTGCGGTCAACCACAGGGGGTCTTGCCGATCATGGACCGCCAGGCTGTCCGTAGCAACAGCAGATCCAGCAATTTTTATAACCTGTTTTCCCTTACGACCCTTTACCAAATCGGCGGGAACAACCACAGCTGCAGCAGCGCCGTCACCAATAGGTGAGGCGTCCATTAAATTGATCGGATCCGCGATCATGGTGGCTCTCTTATAAATTTCTGCTGTGATTGGTGCCTGGAAACGTGCATTGGGATTATTCACGCCATTGGCATGGGCATTAATTGAAAACGGGGCAAAATCTTCATGCTGCCAGCCATATTCGTACATATAACGGCGCATAATGAGTGCATTCAATCCCACAAACGTTACTCCATGTATCCCTTCCCAATCTGCGCTCGCTGCAGTTGCCAGTGCAGCGGTGGTCTCTCCGGGAGAGGTATCGGTCATTTTTTCAACCCCGACTGCCAGCGCGCTGGTCACGATACCTGATGCGACTGCCATCAAGGCAGTTCTTAAAGCCAAGGCGCCAGATCCACAGGCTGCCTCGACAGTCATCGCCTCGATGCCCCGCATACCCACCCAATCTGATACCAGGGCTCCCAAATGACTCTGTTTATCAAGCTGCCCCGCCATCATATTGCCGACGTAAAGCGCGTCAACCTGGCTTAATTCAGCGTCCGCCAAGGCAGCAAACACCGCATCTCCGGCCAATTCAACCAGCCGTTTATCCCAGTGTTCAGCTACTGGTACCTGTCCAATTCCAATAATCGCTACTTCCTGCATAATAATTTTTTTATCCTTCCCCCCACCTGATACTCTGCTGGATCCGGCGGGAAAATCAATATTAAGCCTACAACAATAATTATGTCCATCTCAGCTCTCAAATCCTATCAGGATATTATTAAGCTCCCTCATTAGGAATAAAGGGATCTACTTATTAATACTTAGTCGGGCTGCACCCGGGGAGCTGAAGGAATATTTAATTGAATTGTGAATTTGAGTTGTTTGAGGATTCAGATTAATAGAAAAATGGAATTAATCGGTAAGAAAAATTAACATAACTTTCATACCCATCCAATTCCGCAACCAGTAAATTTTCCTCATAGTTAATTTTCAGGATTAAATCTACAAGTAATATTATCCAGAGGAAAAGGCGGAAAGTGCTAAAGCTATTTATAATCAGTGGAATTGTGGTCAATAATAGAGCCAAATACATTGGGTGTCGGATTATTCGGTAAGGTCCTGACGTTACGAGTTTGCTCCAGGCAAATAGATCAGGTATTATATTAAAATTTCCGATACGCATTGTGGCAACTGCCCAAATTCCCAACCCCAGTCCTATCAATTCAACTGTTAGAAGATATTTGTTAGTTGGGATAATCGGTCCAGTGCCTGCAATTAATCCAAGACCAATGAATTGAACTGCAACAAAGAGAAATGATTTAATATAGTTTTTTTGATGATTTTCCATAATGCGCCAAATTTGGTTTCTATATCAATGATGACCTGAGATCTAAAATTATTTCGTAAATTAAAATCTCAATAATATCAGTTTTGGATTAGTTTAATTTGATATTCATTGATTTATGAGTCATGGGTTATGATTCCAGCCGTTCCGGTCAAGCCTAGAATACCCCAGACAATCAAGGCAATACCTGCAACAATCCGAGTGATCCGACCAGATATTGAAGATATAAATTTAACAAATGAATTCAGATCAATATCTAAACTTGGGAAACCCGGCCTGGGCAGATAAAAAATGCTGATTGAATACATCGGGCAGGAATACAAAACCCTTCAAACAGGGTGATTTCAATCCACACTAGAGGACTCAGAATAAAAGACTTTCAAACCCCCAATTGTCTGCTTTGAAGTTTTATTGAGTAACCGCGACCACGTTTGCTATTACCACTGTGCTCAAACAAATATATATCCAGAAGCCGCTGTCATTTTCAACAGCAAAAAACAAGATCAAACCCGGAACGATCATCAAAATAAACAATGCCAGATAGAAGATATTTGGATTTGCCCTTACCCAGGGAAATAGCTTTTTCATAAGAGTATTATCCCAATCATGGTCATGATGCTGACTATCAAGAGCAGCACACAAATTGCTGGCAGCAGTTTTCTTAATATATCCCCTTCCCGACCCTCCAGCCCTGCAGTGCTTGCGCCCACTATTATCTTTGTTGGCGCAACGACAGATCCCAGCGCGCCGCCAGTGGTCTGGGCAGCCAGGATAATCGCAGCAGGCAGACCCAACAGTTCAGCTGTCCGCAGCTGCAGGGCAGAAAAAACCAGATTTGAATTGGCGTTGCTGCCCGTCATCACCGCCCCCAGAGCGCCGATCCAGGGGGATAAGGCTGGGTAAAACCAGCCAAGTGAGGTGGAAAAACCACGGGCCAGAGTATCGGTCATGCCCGCATGCTGCATGATTACCGCCATCATCACAATGGAAGTGATGCCCACACTGGAAGAGATTACACGTTTCCCTGTAGTGGCCAGGATCCTGGAGAGCGCACCATTTTTGTACCATCCGGCGCTTTTAAAAAACAAGTAAGCGGCAGCTGAAGAAACCAGTAGAATCATACCGGCATGACGGAAAATAGTTATCTGCCTACCAGGACCAGCCGGCACTATGTACCCTGCCAGAGTTCTCGTAGCCGGAAAATCAAAACCAAACTGCACCTGACTCAGGAAACCGTTCAGCGGAAGAACCAGCTGGATAACAAGAGTGAGGACCACCAGGACCCCATATCCAGACAGAGAAATCAGCAGTGGTTTCCAGTCCAATTTTTCCGAGGATTTTGTCTTTCCTTTGTAAACCCAGGCGAGAGGGATACCAATCAGCAGCCCTGCCGTACCACCTATCAATCCGCCAATATTCCATAATCCCAGAGTGACTGTCAGGTATTGCGCAGTCGACATGACCACCCCTATGATTAAGATCGGCAGCGCTAAACGCCGGATAGTTTTCCAACCCCCGGCTGCAAAAGCCGCAGCAAACCCAACACAGATCCCGGCAATACCCAGAAAAATTGCAGCAGGGGAAGCCAGAACTTGCCAATCCAGTCCTGTGGCTGCCATCATGGCATTAAAGGATGCTCCCAGCGATCCAAATGTAACCGCCCAGCTGTGGCCCAGGGATGGAATTACCACTGCGCTGAGAGGAGAAAAACCCAAACCAATCAGGATAGGGGCAATCACTGCTACCGGGACACCAAACCCTCCCACGCCCTGTAAAAAGGAAGCAAAAATCCAGCCAATAATTAAGGCCTGCATTCCTTTATCAGCGGTTAAGTAAGGAAGTGATTTACTTAAGATTTGGATACCACCCGCTTCGTCGACCACCCGGAATAATAAAAACGCAGTCCAGATGATGAGAAGCACATCGAGGATCAGAAAAACTGCCTTGGCGTGAGCATAGGATAGGGTTTCCGGATTGATTCCAAACCAGATCCAGGCAACCAGAAAAGCGGTCAGATAACCGGCTCCTCCGGCTCTAGATGCTCCCCACCGGAAACCGACCATCAGGAGCAGAATGACAAGTATGGGCAAAATTGCAAGTATAAACATGGTTCAATTAATATTGTTCTCAGCAATTGTTATCTATTGTAGCATGGATAGATTCGGACCTTCTATTAAGCTCCCACCAAGAAAGTAAAACAAGACCCTCAAACCAGCAGCGCTGGAATATGTCATCTTCCTCTTCCAACATGCTACAATGGGTAATTATCAAACATACAGGAACAGAGGAAACATCATGGATATTATCATCCTGGATCAAATCGAATTTAATCCATCTTTAAAAAGAATTTTTAAGAAACTGCACGTAAAAAAGGACAGTAATAATGAGGTTCTGGTCCTTGAACTGGTGGAAGAAGCCCGCAGTATCAGCCGTCCGCGGGCAATGTATGCCATCACTGGCATCGATGAAAGAGACGATACTGGTGTTTTTCTGGGCGTCATCCGCATGGAAAGCCGGGTCATGCGCGTAAACCTGAGTGATGTTCACCGGGTGTTTCCTTATATATCAACCAGCGGCAAAGAGCTATACGAATGGACCCAATCCAAGAATGAACTCCTGGAAAAATTTTATGCGGAAGAGATCAGTCAAATGGCGCTCCGGGCAGCCGACGAGACGCTGCTCTCCCATTTGAAAGAAACCTACCAGCTGGGTAAAACTGCCTCCATGAACCCAGGTTCGTTGAAAGATTGGCCCATCTCTGCCCAGACATCCTTATTTAAATTACTGGGAAATCCAGAGCAAGCTATTGGCGTCAAACTGCTTGACAGTATGCTGATGATTCCAAACCAGACGGTATCCGGTATTCGTTTTGTTTCCGAAAGTGGTTTTTCAAGCTGTGAACTCTGCCCTAGGGATAATTGTTCTCATCGGCGGGCTGCGTACGATCAGAATCTTCTAAAAACGAAATATCAATAAGGGATGGTTTACGGGAGATGGGAGCATTCTCTCCCCCTGTTCAAGCTGGCTTTTATATTTCAAATTGACTTTAAATAGTCTGCAATCAAACTCGCAGTCCGATTTGGAAGTTCTAATGGCAATAAGTGTCCTGCTTCCGGTTGAGAATATGCCCGTCCTTCCGGCAGCTTCTTCATCATCGACTGGACCACTCTTGGTTTTAAGATTTCGGAATCCCCGCCGCGTAGTACCAGAACCGGACAGGAGACTTTGGACAAGTTCCTCCATACATAGGCGTCTGGAATTCCACTGGTTTCATAGATTTTTGCTTCCCAGGCTGGACTATACTTCAGGTCTACCGTTCCATCAGGATTATCATTCGCCAGACCGGCAACATAATCCCGCAGCACATCATCAGATAACCCCTTAAAGATACGTTTACCACGGTAGTTGGTAAACATAACCTCACGGCTCGGAAAGTTCACTTTTCGCCGAAGGGTGCCGCGGATCAACGGATGAACCCTGCGCAGCAGGTTGAACGGCGCCAGTGCCCGCATGATGGCGCCCTGCCAGAGAGGAAACAATACCGGTTCAATCAACACGATCGCCCGGAACAGTTTCGGGCGTTCGATAGCAGCCATTAAAATTGTCATCGCTCCAACAGAATGCCCCACTGCGAGGACCTGGCTAGATCCAATATTTGAGTGACCAGACAAACTCTGATTGGATTCCAGTTCATCCAGAAAGCCCAGAAAATCATCCCGGAAATCCTTCCAGTCTTTCAGACGATCAGGATCTGACCCCGGCCAGAAGGGCCGCAGAGATAACGCCATCACCTGGAAATCATCTATAAAGGGGGTAAGGAACGTTCGATAAGCTTCCGGGGGATATCCGTTGGCATGAGCAAACAGGAACAGGGGACCGTTATTGCTGAGGATCAGGGGGTCAATCATTCACTTCATCCACTTCTGAATTTTCACGCGATCTTCTTCGAAACCAACCACGCTTTTCCCTATTTGATCTGGGTCTTCGTTTTAATAGAAAACCAAGAGCAGTTAAACAAATGCCCCCAAATAAGAAATATGCATAATCCGAACCAAATGAGGAGGAGGAAAAGAAAATTACAAGACAAACTAAACCGCTCAGTAGAGAAAAATTACCCAATCTGTTTTTCATCTTTCAGCCCAAAGGAATCCGGCAGGAATTTTACTCCAACCAGACTCATTCAACATAATCCTCCAGTTTGTACGACACATTTGGACTGCGCAGTTTCCGGAGTGCGGTTGCTTCTATCTGGCGGATCCGCTCCCTGGTAACATCAAAATAAGCTCCCACTTCCTCCAGGGTGTGGACCTTTCCATCCATCAGGCCAAATCGGAGTTCCAGAACCTGTCTCTCCCGAACGGAAAGATTATCCAAAGCTTTCCCAAGGTGTTCCCGCATCATTTCCTGTGCTGTGGCTTCAACCGGGGACATGGCATCTTCATCGTGGATAAAATCTTCCAGCTGATTATCATCCTCGTCTCCAACCGGTCGATCTAATGACATGGGGTCTTCCGCAGCCCTTAAGTAGCGGTGGACTTTACTGGTGGCTTCCCGCCATTTACGGAGTAACTGCGGGGGAAGAGAATCTTGCCTTCGGAGATGTTCTTTAATCGCCTTATTATCCTCGATAGATAAATAATCGGTTTCCAGGGCAATTTCTTTTAAGCTGGGCTCATGTTCCAATTCCTGCGTTAAACGCCGTCGGATCCTGAGCAGCTGGGTAACCGTTTCAAACACATGAACCGGGATCCGAATAGTCCGCGCCTGGTCTGCAATTGAGCGGCTGACAGATTGGCGGATCCACCAGGTTGCATAAGTGCTGAATTTAAATCCCCGGGTAGGGTCAAACTTGGAGACAGCCCGAAGCAACCCAACGTTACCTTCCTGGATCAGGTCCAGGAAAGAATTTCCCCGCCCGATATAATGTTTGGCAACACTGACAACCAGTTTGAGGTTGCGGCGGATCAGTGCCTGGTAAGCTTCGTAATAACGGCTCCACAGGTCTTCAATCTCGATCTGGAGTTTATCATCTGCTGGCAGCTGGTCTTTAAATTTCTTTAAGGAAGGTAATTTTTTCTTCTCCAGAAGCCAGGTTTTAAGCCATTCTGTAATTACTTCAGGGAAAGAATAAAAGGACACATAAAAATGGAAAACGTTGCGGGCAACAGTGCCCCATTCTTCATTTTCCCCCCACAATCCATTATCCAGGTAATTCCGGGTGTAGGAAGGCGGTTCCAAGTACCAGGTTGACCGCAGCATCTGGGCTTCCTCTATGATCTTATTCCAATCGGGACATTCCAGTCGAAGCCGTTTCACATCTTCTCTGATACGGCGGTGCATAACTCGTAAATCATCATAAATTGCCAAGTAGATATCGCGATCTTTTGGCTTATTTATATCAATCAGCGGATGTTCTCTCTTTAAACGATCTATCCGTCGGGTTGATAACAATCGGGCGCCAAGCCAGAATTCCTGATGCACATCCAGTAGATCGATGGTCCCGATGTCGTTCAGGTACATCTGAACAGGATCATCACGCATGGCAGCTCTGATGTTTGCACCTTCCGATTCTGGGATCGTATGTTCTTTCTGCATCTTGCCTAAAGACCTCGAAGAATTCAGTAATGAGCGGGATGTAAAAACATACTTGCCGTGGGCCTT
>JAUWEC010000256.1 GCA_030608465.1 Chloroflexota bacterium | reverse complement strand
GATCGCGCATTGTGGCAGTGGTTGATGCCTATGTCGCTATCCGGGATAAAAGAGTCTACAGCGAAAGTCATACTCACGATGAAGCTATCGAAGAAATCAAAAGATGCAGCGGTACCCAGTTTGACCCTGAAGTAGTTGATGTTTTCTGCAGGACAATTAACGGGTACAGAAATTCCAGAACGTGAAACTCCCCCTCTATCCTTCCTGAATAACCAAATCTCTCTGAAATAGAATATCCTTTAAGTTACAATCTGGAGTATGAAATATTCTTCCTCTTTAATTCCCTTTTTTAACCCCAAAGGTGTGGCAGTTATCGGCGCCTCACAGGACCCAACCACGTTAGGCTATGGCCTCGCCAATAACCTGCACCACAGCGGTTTTAAAGGCGTAATTCATTTTGTTAATTTGAAGGGCGGCACGCTGCTGGGAAGACCCATTTATACAACGATTCTCGATGTTCCGGATCCGGTTGACTTGGCAGCTGTGCTGATCCCAGCACAATTTGTATCTCAGACCCTGAAGGAATGTGGAAAACGGGGTATCCGGGCTGCAATCATTGGTTCCGGTGGTTTTCGCGAAGTTGGACCCGAAGGGTTAGTCCTGGAGCAGGAAATGATCCAGGTTGCCGAAGAGGAAGGGATCCGACTAATCGGTCCCAACTGCATCGGCCTACTGGATACTCACCTGCCGATAGATACAACCTTCCTGCCTCCTCCCGGGCCAACACCGGGAGATGTTGCCTTTCTGTCCCATTCTGGGGCCATCTGCGCCGCAGCGATTGACTGGGCCCGGGGTCAGGGATATGGCATCTCAAAATTAATCAGTTTAGGCAACCAGGCGGATGTCTGCGAAACAGATCTACTAGCTCCGATAGCTGCCGATGGGCAGACCAATGTGCTGGCTCTTTACCTGGAAGGGATCAAATCCGGCCGTCGTTTCATCGAAGAAGCCCGATCGGTTGTACCATCAAAACCCATCATCGCCCTTAAAGTTGGAAGATATGAATCCGGCCGAAAAGCTGCCGCTTCTCACACCGGCGCGCTGGCCGGAGAGGAAAGCGCATACAATGCTGCCTTCCGCCGGGCAGGTGTCCTGCGGGCTGAAACCAGCGAGGAGTTGTTTGATCAAGCCCGGGCGTTGGCCTGGTGTCCTTTGCCAATGGGTAACAAGGTGGCTGTTCTAACCAATGCTGGCGGACCCGGGGTTACTGCTGCAGATGCCCTGGAAGCCAGAGGTCTAAAAATGGCCGAGTTCAGTTCCGCTACGATGGATGCACTTGGAAAGATTCTGCCGGCTGCCGCAAGTTTACAAAACCCGGTGGATATGCTGGCTACCGCTACCCCGGATCAATTTGCGTTATGTTTGCAGTCTCTTCTCGAAGATCCCGGTATTGATAGCGTTATGGTGATATTTCCTACACCGCCCATGCATACTGCGGGATCTGTAGCCAAGGCGTTAATTCCGGTCATTCACCAGGCGGAAAAACCAGTGGTGATTTCAGTAATGGGAGAACGCCTGATTCAGGAAGCTGTTGAACATCTTCGAGCTGCCAGAATTCCAGAGTACCGTTTCCCCGAACGCGCCGCAGCCGTCCTTGCTGCGCTGGTAGAACGGGTGGAATTGTTAAAACATGCCGGGGCGGTCCCCGTTCTCAAACAAGATGTCCAGCAGGAAACGGTTCGTCAAATCCTGGAGAATCAAGACGCCGGAAGTCATCTGACCGCCGCCGTTACCCAGCGTATCCTGGATGCTTACGGCATTCCCTCCGCAAAAATGACCCTGGCGAAAGATGAAAATGATGCAGCGGCTCAAGCTGCTGCTATGGGGCTGCCGGTTGTTTTGAAAATCGCCTCACAGGATATCAGCCATAAAACAGATGTTGGTGGAGTGCTCCTGAATCTGGCAGATGAAAAATCTGTCCGGGGAGGATTCCGAGCCATTCTGGACCAGGCAGCAGGTGCTCAACCAAATGCAGATATCCAGGGGGTATATGTTCAGGAGATGGTTCCCTTAGGGCAGGAAGTGATCGTGGGCGCAGTTCAGGATCCCCAATTCGGAGCCTTGATGATGTTCGGCTCCGGTGGAACCGAAGTGGAAGGATTAAAGGATCTATCGTTTGGTCTGGCTCCACTAACAGAACTTGAAATGGATACCATGCTTAACAAGACCTGGGCGGGGCGGAAGCTGCATGGGTTCAGGAACCTGGTGCCTGCAGATATCACAGCAGTTAGGGATGTCCTGGTCCGAATAGCCCAACTGGCAAGTGATTTCCCTCAACTTGCCGAGATCGAGATTAACCCCTTGCGTGTATTTCCGGAGGGAAAGGGCGCCGCAGCTGTGGATGTTCGTATCCGGCTTGATTCCACAGGTAACTAAATCAGGATTATTTCTTATTTCCGGAAAGGAAGTATGAAACCTTTTTTCCGGCTTCTATTTTTTACCCTTTTCCTGCTGACTATCAGCTCATGTTCAGACTCTTCACTGCCACTATCCACCCCCACACTTATTCCCTCCCGTTACAGCAGGATTTCCGACAGCGCAGAAAAAATGGACCCTGCCAACGATCACTACCCTCCTGTGCTGCACAGCCCGGACTGGGAAGAGCCAGTCCCTATGCCTGGTCCAATAAATACCGCCGGTGGTGAGGATTCGCCTTTCATCACACCCAATGGGAAAACGTTTTATTTTTTCTTCACCCCGGACGTCTCGATCCCAGCTGAAAAACAACTCACCGACAGTGTGACAGGCATCTACCAATCCAGCCTGATTAATGGATCCTGGAGTGAACCAGAGCGGGTCATTCTAGCTGATGATTTAGCTCTCGACGGCTGTCCCATGGCCCTCGGGG
>JAUWEC010000056.1 GCA_030608465.1 Chloroflexota bacterium | reverse complement strand
ATACTTCATTTCAGTTGAAGTATATCATGTATTCACTATATGTCAAGGGGGATTATCAGCGATATGCTGGATTAAAATGAACCAGATAAAGGTGGCTCTCCTCAGGATCGGCCAGGAATTTTCAAGATAGTTCACCCTCGCCATGTGTATATCTGGGTAACTCATGCTTCTGGCATTTAGGCAGTTATCCCATTCTTGTCTGGGCTGAGGGGGAAAAATACGGATCCTAGTTGGGTTGCCGGCTAGCGGTGTAGGGGGAATTCTCGTCTAGAGAGAATTACCACTCATCCCTGTGCGCAGTACCGGGAAAAACGAAATAGCGAGGATTACGCCACATCCTCGGTATAATATATATTTCTACTATTTATTTTTCTTTCCGGTGCAGTTTATGGTACAGGAGTATCAGTTGCAGAGGCCAGCGGATCCTTAACTCTTATCTTCACATAAAAAGGATTTTTAAAAGGTCCTATCCCAAAGTGGTTTCCGTCAGAGTCTTTCAGCGCCCAATTGCCCTCATATTCTCCCACTTCCGTGGGCGCGACCAAATCAACCGAAATCTCAATTATCTTTCCAGGAGGAACCGGGATAGAAATCATCTGTTGACTATCAGGACCTGACATTTTTTCCCCTGAATAATAATACAACTTGTAATTATTATTCCAGGTGCAGGTCCCATTGTTTATTAAACGCCAGGTTTTAGTAAACTTGGCTCCCGGTTTAAAAACAGCTCCATCAGGAACAGTGACATCTGCTACAAAACCCGCCACATTACAGCCATCATCGATTACGGTGGGTGCGCTTTCCGTAGCTGTTGGGGATTGGGTTTCAGTGGCGATCAGTATCGTGCTGGTGGGTTCAAGGGTTGCTGTCTCGCTTGGTATGGGTAATTCTGTGGGCATGTTTGTTTGAATATCCTCAGTCGCAACCACTCCTGAATCGGTTGTCCGGGACAAATCCCTATCGAATGTTTGATTGTTATTGGTGCATGCTCGCACAGTAAACATAATTACGAGCACTACCAAAGAGCTGCTCAGGAGATAAATGGGATAAAGACGATATCGATCCATGGATATATCTTACCTTATGAGTAAAAACTTATTTGAACCTGCCAGATCATTATAAACGGAAGCGATCCTTTACCTGTCCTGGATACTCAATCCAAAAGAAGCTGGCAATAAAATGGTGACGCATACTTCAGAATTAATAAGTTTCCCGGAAAAACGATCTGCACTAATAGTTAACCATGGAAATTGATTCTCTACAATCTTTGGACCAAATTTATGTCTATTCCACAAATGGCGTGTCATCCCTGCGTTCAAAAGCATCATTCTCATGCAGCATCCGGTCAAAGTAACCGTGAGCAATCGGCAGCCGAAGATATAGTTGGAAAATCGGGTTCAGGATCAAGGGATAACGCTCCGGCTTAGCTATCTCCATTAAGATGACCGAATCTAGCTCCCCATTTTTAGCAAAGGCAGCACCCAGATTCTGTAGGTTCTCAAACAATCCACTTGTCGCTTCTGGTGGCATAACCCGTGTGCCTTCACCGTTGCCTTTTACAATGGTCCCCAGGTAGGGTGAACCCAACCGATCCGCCAACCTTGCCAGATAACGTTCTACATATCGGGAATGAAGCCCTTCCGGAAATCCCGACTGCACCAGGAACCCAATAGGTGGGTTATTCTCACGTCCTCGCAGCGGTTCCAGAGCCTCAATGAAGTTTTTGACAACCCCCGGCATGGCATCGGTGTAAAGCGGAAAACCAAACCAGATACATTCCGCCTCTTCGAAGGCTTGGACCTGGTCCTCAATTTCCTTCACGCGGATAAGATGATGTATTTCGTATTCTCTCCCAAATCCTTTCATAAATTCAGCTAGCATGATAGGTGTATTACCCTTCTTACCGCGTGGTGAACCATTGAAGACTGTGATTTTTTGGGGAGGAGCAATCTGAGCACCCTGCACCGGTTCCAACCTTCTCTGGAACAAATGGGGACCTTTTCTTTTTTCCAGGATTTTTCTAGCGAGGTCCTCGGCTGGCAGATCAATTGTCTCCAGAAACTCTAGTTTTGATTTAAAATTCAGCGCAGTGCGGGAAAAAATATCGGTCAGGATCCGCAGGTCTTTCGCATTTGTGTCGGTTTCTTTTTCTACCAACAGCCCTACTCGGGGATAAGTTTCATAGCGCTTAAGATGATGCGCTTCATTCTGGTCCACGAGCATATAAGGGTGAATCAAAGGCAAGTGTTTATCAAAAGCCATTTTCAGCAACACGCTTGGAAAACCCATCTTAAGCGGTGCAGCCCAGAGTGTGAACTCGGAATTGATCACCGCTCGATCCATCTCCTGGGAGACATCATCCGCATCACATAATCCAGGCGTCTTGACCCAACAGTCAAAGCAGCCAATGCAGTATTTTAATGGCAGCTCTCGCAGATCAATCTGGGTCACTTGATGGTTAATCGTTTCCAAGGCTGACTTCAGTTCTCTCAGGTAGTGATCGAAACTTGATGGTTCTGGGCTTCCATTTAAGATGGTGATTTTCATCTTGATTTCCCTGTGTTGTTTAGGGGCATAATCTACCACTCATGACAATCCTATTGTATAAGAAATAAATTTTATCAGTATTTGGCTATACCGAATCTCCCATCCTTCCTGGGTTTTTTCATACAGCCAAACTGAAAAACATGGGGCTGAAATAAGGTATCAGCCAGATCACCCAAACCAGGACACTAAATTTGTGGAAGTTCTGGATGGCGTTTTCATCTTTCCGGATCAGCACTACCGCCGCCCACACAGCATGAATAAACATCAGGATAATGGCAACCAGACCAGATATACCGTGCAGGTCAAATGCCATCCCGCCCACGAATTCCAACATCATCCCTGTCCCCCATGTATCACAAATCAGACCCAGGATAAAAAAAGCCAGGTGCCAGGGTTTTAACCTACCTTGAATACGCTCACTCCACACCCCGATGGAATAGAACAAAAGAGCTGCGGTGATAATGATGTTTGCTGTGGAACTCATACATTCTCCTCAAAACTAATTGTTGATTATTACTCCGGTTTAGTCCTCTCGAATATACCATAACTCTTCCTCATCGATAATCATAAGCTGGTTGAGCAGCTGGGGGAAGATTTCCCAAATTATTTTACGAAACTTTAATCCAATAGTATATGGACTGGAGATCCAATAGTTATTTTACTTTCCTGCTCCCTGAATTTATAGCTCGCTGGATCAAAAAACCGCCCTGTATAGAGCGGTTTTTTAGGAAAGGACAATCTTGCCGGAAATGAATTTAGAGGACCATACTTCCTGTATAAGCAACCTGGCGTCTATAAACACCAGCCAGAATAAAGAATAATGCAAATACAGTAAAGACAGAAATTGCGGCTGCCAGAACTTCGGATTGATTCTGCATTAAAAACAAGCGGATATCCTGCCAGGTCAATAATATTTCCACTCGCAAACGAGCCGACCAATAGGAAGATCGGGTGACCTGTTGAACCAGGTTCAGGAAAAAACCAATGATCATTGCCAGTACAGCGCTGAGTGAAAAATCAATCCAGGAAAATTGGAACGCCGGTTGGGAGATCGGGTGTTCAATCTGCGCTAAAATCCCCTTAAGAACTCGATCCGGGACAGGTTCCAACGGGAATGTCCGCAGGGCTTCTTTCACCAGCAGCTCGATTTTTTGCTCCTGATTATTCATAACAGCACCGATTCCTCTTGGTATTTGTAAACCGAATCTTTAAGTCGCTCCCGTGCCCGGAATATTCCGGTTTTGACCGTGCCCAGCGGTACATCCAGGATTTCTGAGATCTCCGCATAACTACAGCCCTGTTGATATCGAAGCAAAAGCATGATCCTGTACTGATCCGGGAGGGATTTGATTTGCTGTTGGATAAAGGTTAATGTTTCCTTGCCTTCCAGACGAATAATCGGATCCATATTCAGGTTGGTATCCATCAGTTCAAGGTGGATTGAGCCTGGATCCAGGTTATTAATATCTTTCCTCAACTTTGGCAATTGGTTATAACAAAGGTTCATGACAATCCGATATAACCAGGTACGGAATCGCGAATCCTGCCGGAAGCTCTTTAGTGATTTCCATACTTTCACAAAAGCATCCTGCACAACATCTTCCGCATCCTGTGAATTATTCAAAGCCCGCAGAGCTACGTGGAAGGCAAACTGTTGGTGCGCCAGTACTAACTCTGCAAAAGCCTGGGTATCACCTTCTTGTGCTTTTCGCACAAGGTTGTTTTCTGCCGCTGAATTCAATATCAATTCTCCTGTCCTTTAGACCCAAATCTTCAGTAAAAGTTTCAAAAACAAATTAAAAACCTATTAATATAAGGATTTTGAAACTTTTTCCGCGAATCTATGTCTAAGGAAGTGATAATCAAATTGGAGGGAAGAATGAAAAATAAATGGTTGTTTATCAGTATCTTGATTGTAGCCGAAATCCTGGTTCTGGTTGCAGTTGTCTTTGTAGTTTGGCAAGGGGTCAGCCAAACGGATCTGGGGAGTTTCGGTTTCCGACTGAGCAATCCAGATCTATTCTCCGCCGAGTCAGAAGAAGAGTGGCAATTTGAAGCCGGGGAGATATCTGAGATCATCCTGGATTCCAGCGGCGGCGATATTATTATCGAAGCCATCAAATCGGATGAATTCTTAATCACCGCTCATAAAACTGCCTGGCACTCGACCAAGGCCAAAGCCCAATCAGAATTAGGTGATCTCTCCGTCACGGTGACCCAGACCGGTAATAAGATCTTTATCAAATACAACCGGGAACCGAAGATGTTTTTTGCCGGACCACAACAAACCGACACAGTCAATTTTATCATTTCGGTTCCTGAAGGCACTGAAATCAATGCTCAAACCGATTGGGGGGATATCTATGCAAACGGTAAGCTAGGCGCCGGGGTGGTCACCACAGATTTTGGCAACATGTCCCTAGCTGGATTCCAGGGTAACTTGGAAGCCAGAAGCAACAGCGGGGATATCAACGTGGAAGGAATTTCAGCGGAGGACAGCCGGATTAGTCTATCCTCAAATTTTGGTAAGATCACCATGGAGAAATCCAACTGCAGTTCGGTGGAAATACACTCTAACAGCGGATCGGTGATCCTAAACGACATTGACGCTTCTAAGAAAATCGAGCTTTCTAGCGATTTTGGAACACTGGAATTTACATGGGGGTCTACGGATATCTTAACCATGGAAGCCAACAGTGGAAAAATATTTTTATCCGGGGTTACAGTAGAGAGCAATCTGACCATCCGCAACGGTTTTGGGGACATCATCCTGGAAAAAGTTTCCGCGAATATATATGATCTGGACACAAACGGCGGCAAGATCACCCTGGATGTGGCCGGCGGATTTATTCAGGTAGTTAGTGATTTTGGGGATTTGGAAATCAAATCAACAAATCCTGCTATGCTGAATTTATACACCAAAAGCGGTAATATCGAGTTTTCTGGTCCACTGGGGATGGGACCGCACAGCCTGGTCGCTGATTTTGGTGACATCAGTATGTACTTTCCCAAGGACACTGCTCTTACCTTTGATCTGGAAACTGATTTCGGAAAGCTAAAAACTGAGTTCCCTATCACACTGGAAGGTGGTGTAAAACAGGATCATTGGCGCGGTACTCTGAACGACGGCGGCGCTGAGTTAACAGCCAATACCAACAGCGGTGATATCTCATTTGAAATTCTCGTTCGCTGAGATATCGATGACTAATTTGGAGGATTCACTATGAATATCATTTTCACAATCATTGGATCAGCAGTTGTCTTTGCGATAGTATTTGGTTTCGCGGCCTATATCCGCTTTTTGCAGCATAAAGAAACTATGGCTCTCGCCGAAAAAGGATTGCTTCCTCCGGAAAAAACCAAAGGGAAAGGGAAAACCATTATGCAGTGGGGAATGATCTTCAGCGGTTTAGGGGCAGTCCTGATTATGGTGCTGGTCCCCTTCGCCTGGGGTAATTTCTGGCTGCTGCTGCTAATTGGACTTTTTCCTCTGGCTCTGGGTCTGGGATTAATGCTTATCTATCTATTTATGCAGGAAGGATCCCAACCAGCCGAAGAAGCGGTGGAAAAATTGTAACAAATCGAAATCTGGATTTAGGATCGGATTCCTTGAAGGAATCCGATCCTTTTTCAATTAATAAAAAAACCGGAGCATTGAAAAGTGCTCCGGTTTAGCGAGGATGTTCTCGTTTTTAAAATTTTGGTTTCATTAAATTGCGCGCTTCGGAGCGGACATAGCCATTTCAGCGCAGCGGCACTGTAGTTGGCTGCCCCACTGGACCAGCCGGGTTCCTACTGCATCCAAAATCCGAATGCTCAACTTTGTGATATTTGATTCACAGGGTTCTAAGATAGATTGAACCACTCGATACTGCGTAGCTTGGGCTATTTCATCCTGTCGGCGTTGTGTTTCTGAATAGTAGTCTTTCCAGGTAATCATGTTATTTCTCCTACTGGTGTAATAAGTAATTATTTCTACAAGTACTGCATCTCATCTTATATTTATTGCTTATATGGTGAAATTTTAATTTGATCTCTCCATTTTCCACCTCCAAAGCTTTAGCTAATCGCATAATAAAAATGCCGACACCGCCCGCAATGTATCCTGGACCCGCTCGCCATTCAATACATAACATTTTGCTCCCGAACATCGCCTTTCAATCAGATAGCCTGTGGCACTCAACTGCTTCAGGTGTCTGGATGCTGCTGACTGACTGAGTTCCAACCTATCCATAATCTCCTGCGATCGCAACTCTCCTTCTTCCGCTATCAGCTTCAATATATGAAGTCGGACATCATCTGCGAGGGCGCTGAGCAGGATGGTGATTTCATTTCTGCTAAGATCCGGAGCATGGATCTTTGTATCTTTGGGAAGACGGGCTCCAAAAATCACGCCCAGAGCATTTTTATATTGAAACCTTCCCAGGTAAGGACCCACATGAACGCTGGGTACAAAAATCAGCTGACTGATTTCTTCGGAGTTGAGATCCCAATATTCCTGATTAAAATCCTGTCCGGTAATATATTTGGCAATCTCTTCCCGGCTCATATTACTTAAATCAATTTCTTTGAATGCCATTACCGCGTCTGTCAGCATAGGTGTAACCCGTTCGCATTCTGCCTGATAGAACTCCTGCCACAAAAATCTCAGATGAGAAACAATTACCTGCTGCATTTTGACGGGCTCATTCAGCAGTTGATGGGCTTTTTCTTCAATCTCCGGGTCTACTAAATCATCTCCAAATCTATTCCGCAAAAAATCCAGGTAAAAATTCGAATCTGCCAACAGCGAGTCTTTGGTTGCCTCAATCAGCTTTCCCGCTTTTTCACAGGGCTCATAACTGAGATAAAAATCCAGTACATTGTCCCGCAGTGTAACTGGATCGCTGTTTTCCAGATGAGCCAGATAAGTTGGAAAGTCCTTCCACAACCGCGTTGGCAGCACACTGTAGTGAAAACCAATCAACACCAAATTGTGGGTGACTTTCTGCTCGGGAGTGAGAGCATTATAGGTTTCATAGATCCAGGAGCTGAGACCGGAAAGCTCTTCGCTCCTCACCATCAAAACCATACTATGAATGATGGTTTGGACAGAATCAAGCCGGATATCCACTGTGCTCACTTCTGGCATAACTACGGATTCTGATTTGGGCATTAATATCTCCTGTGTTTCTCACTTATTCGGGTTATACTTCTTACCCGTTCAAGCGGGTAATGCTCATATGGTAGCACAGAAATAGCCTTTGTCAAGACCCACTTTTAGGAATTTATTGCCTAAAACGCCCTTATTAGCTAAAAAATCGGGGAAATTACCCATATTTATTACGATTAGAGAATACAAGTGAGAAAAATATATTTATTTTCTGCAGAATCTAATCTTTGCGATTAATAAATCGCTGATTTCCCCCATTATTTCCTTTTCAGGATAGATCAATTAATTCAAAAAATGCTTTGATTACCTGGGGGTCAAACTGTGTGCCAGATAGTTTTTTGATGTAGTCGGCTGCTTCGGCTTCAGACCATGCATCCCGGTATGGGCGATCTGTCTGTAAAGCATCCCAAACATCCGCCACGGCAAAAATACGGGCAGCCTGGGGGATACTCTCTTTAGAAAGCCCCCGGGGGTACCCAGAGCCATCCCACCATTCGTGATGGCAATAGGGAATATCCAGCGCGGGGTTTAGATATTGAATGGACGAGAGCATCTCGAAGGCATACACCGGGTGTTTCTTCATTATTACCCATTCTTCTTCCGATAATTTCCCGTCCTTTAACAAGATTCCATCAGGGATAGCCATTTTCCCAATATCATGGAGCAGCGCTCCCCGGCGGATATGAATTAATGCTTCCCTGTCCACGCCCATCTTCTGAGCCAATTTTATAGTTTGCTTCACAACTCGCCGACTATGTCCCTCGGTATCCCCATCCCGTAGTTCAATAGCTTTGGCCCACCCTTCAATCGTGGCGTCATAAGCTTGCACAAGTTCAACATTAGATCGCTCTAAATCATTAAATAGATTAAGACGGTCGATTGCAATTGCCGCAAGTCGTGCTAAAGCATCCATGAAATTTAACCATTCTAGGTCTGGGTCCAACCGACTGCGGTTAAAAATTTCCAGCACTCCGACAAGTTCACCCTTCGCGATTAATGGATTAGCAAAATAGGTGGTAAACCCTTCCTGGTCAAAGAGGGGCGATTTCTGCAGACTGGTAGCCTGGGCGGTTAAATCAGGGATATGAACCAGGGTACGTTCCAAAGCTGCTTTCCCGGCCAAACCATCACCAAGCCTTAGAGAGGTGTGTTGTAATGATTCTGTTTGGAAACCGCTGGCACTAACATATTCCAGGGTTTGGGTGAACGGCTTATAAAGCAGCACACAGGCAGCGTCAACCTCCAGTGTTTGGATCAACTGACTGATCAGTACTTCCATAGTTATTTGGAGATCAACACTTCCAGAAATCGTGAGGTCGATTTCCCGCAAAGATGAAATCCTCGATAACCTTCGTTGGGCTTCTTCAAATAAACGGCTGTTATCTAACGCAATAGCTGCCTGATTACCCAATAATTGCAATAATCTGCGATGATCGTGGGTGTATGCCTCAACATGGTAAGACTGCACGACCAGGGCACCGATCAGCCGGTCACCCACCAGCAATGGAACACCCAACCAAGATCGGATAATTTTCCCGCTTTGCTTCGGTTGTACCGGCAAGGAGTCCGTTTCTACATTCCCGATCAGCAGCGAGGTTTTTTTACGGATTATCCAACTTAATAAGGAATTCTTATCGTAGGGAGAAATTTGAAGACCCTCGACCTGAGTTTGCCTTATTCCAGCTTCTGATGCGAAAGATACCTGGATCATTTCCGAGGTCGGTTCAAAAGTCGCCAGAATAATAGCATCCGGTGCGAAAAGTTTTTCAACTTGTTCGTGAAGATATTCAAATAATGCGTCAGGGTGCAGCTCCTGGGTCAGAATCAACGCAGATTCGTAAACAACCTCCATTTCCTGGGTCCGCCGCTGGATTTCTTCAAACAATCTGTTGTTTTCAAGCGCAATCGCTGCTTGGTTAGCGAAATCTTGAACCAGTTCTGCATCAAGCTCTGAATACTGGTCCGGTTCATAATGATCGAGAGCAATCAGCCCGATCCTGTTCCCTTTTACTTCTAATGGAACCGCAATCCAGGATTGAACATTCTCTATATCTGGACCTTTTAACTGTTCCTGGCAGTCAATCCCGTTTTTAAGGATTATTTTCTTCCCTTCATATAAGATGGGGTGGGATAACTTATTTTCCTCAATATTGTAGGATGTCCCAATCACCCGTTCGGGGTGATCAGTTCCCCGGAAAGCCTCCACCACAATCTCCTGACCCCGGACAAGCTGAACAGAAGCACTGTGGTAAGGCACAACCTTTTGAAGTGCGACCAGGGTCATATCCAGCAACTCTGGTCGGTCCATCATCCGGTTAATTGTCATTCCAGCTTCTCTGAGCGTTTCAGCTTCCTGCCGCCGTTTCTTTTCTCCACTGAATAAACGAGCATTCTGGATAGCTATCGCTGCCTGGGTAGCAAAGAGCTCAAGCATCTCAATATCGCTCTTCGATAAAGCCTCAGGGGGTTCAAGAGCAATTTCCAGCACACCCAACAACTCATCACCCCAGCATACGGGAATGCCAGCAAGATAATAATTTCCCATAGATGCCCAGTCTTGCGATCGCCCTTCCCATTCCGTATAATTGTCAACAATGATCGTTTCCTGCTTTTCCCAGACTTTGCCTGATAAACCCTCACCCATCCTTAAATCAGTATCCTCCGGCAGCTTCTCAAAGCCCGTATAAGCAATATATTCCAGGATATTTCTGTCCGGGTTGAGGATATAGAAACCGCTCGCGGAGGCATTCACAATCGAAGCTGCTTTATCAGCAATAGAATAGAGTAATTCATCCAGGTTTAATTGACTGGTAATAGATAGCTCAACTTCTCGGAGAGCCTCAAGGTGCGCTTTTTGCTCAAGTATCTCAGCTTGGACCCGCCTGCGTTCAAAAATTACCGCGAAATGATTAATGATAGTTTCAATCGCCGCTGGATGATTTAACTGAGACCCCTGTTTAACAAATAACACCAAACCCCCGATGGAAATCGATTCTAAGCCGAAACCTGCTATATAGACCTCGCCAACTCCCAACAATCGCTCTGCTGATTTACAGAGCCTTCTGGAAATCACCCCCCGGGTCAAATCATACAGCCCATCGGGGACCAACTCCAATTTCCCACTCGTATAAAGAGTATTAAGATCGCCATCAAGATCATTATCCGATACATTTATCAGGATATCTGTCGGCGTTACCCCCAATATCTTAACCACCCGGTCTGCCATATTACCCAATCCAGACAAAGCTCGCACACGAATGGCGTCCACATCGGGATCATAAAGGGAAACCAACACGTAGCAATCAGGATTATCCTCTTGAATCATTTCTGCCAGGTGTTGGCAAATCTCATCAATGCCATCAAGCTTGCTGCCTTCCACAAAGGTTTTATAGATTAGTTCCAATTCACGAATATTTATTTCTCGATCTTTTTCCGCTTGCACCCGTTGAATTATTCCACTCAATTGTTCAGCGATGGTAATAAAACGATCTTTATCCTCCTCAGAGAAAAAGTGAGAGCCGGACATATCAATGAGCCCAATGGGTTTGCCAGCAGTCATTAATGGCACCACAATTACCGATTTGATTCCCAAAAGCTGATAGATATGAGGAATGAGCTTGCGGATCCCTTTCTTTAAACTCTCTGGCAGGAATGTAGCACCTAAAAAGTCAGAAATTAAATCACTGATCACATCCTTTTCAATCAAGATTTGTGACTTCCCGGAACTGAGTATTTCCTGGTAGACACTTCCCTGCCTTACTGGTATCTCAAGCCAATCCGGCAAATTCGATTTTATTATTTTTTCAATCTGTTCTCTAATGGCATGGTCTAGATTGTGGAGATCAACATATAGATGATTTCCATCCTCGCTTATTAAATTCACAGTTGTGTTTTTGCTATTAAAGACGCGCTTCGTTTCCCCTGAAAACAGGGAAAAGATTTCCTTCAGCTCTTTACCCTGGTTGGCAGCCACATTAAGGGCGTTAAGCAGAGTCAGGTCTTCCATCTGCTGTTTTGCTAATTTATCTGCCCGCACTTGTTCGGTGATATCGCGGACTGTTGCCTGCAGGAAATATTCCCCCTCGATATCCACCCTGTCTAATTGAACGGTAGCGGGGAACTCTTCTCCATCAAACCGCCTGTGGATCCAGTGAAAAAAGTTAGAGCCTTTTTCTACGGCGATCTGGATCATCTCCTGGGCTTTCTCTTTCGAGCTCCGACCATCTGCTTGGTATTCAGGGGAAAGCTGCCAGGGTTTAAAAGTCAGAAATTGCCGCTCATTTTCCAATTTAAACAATTCAACCAGGGCTGGATTCCCAGAGGTAAAATTCCAGCTTGGAGGAGATACAGTCATCAGGGCATTGTGGGAAGTTTCAAACAAACTGCGGTAGCGTTCCTGGCTCAATTCCAGCGCTCTGGATGCCTGTTTGTTATCAGTAAAATCAATTGCAATTTGCATTCTCACCAAGCGCTGGTTATTCCAATAAATAGCTCGATCATAATTTCGGTACCAGCGATCGGTCTTCGGGTTTTGTCTCTCCCAAATCTGCACTTCGCCAGGATTTCCCAGTGAATCAAGCAGCTGTTTATTGGTACAGTGGGAACATTTCTCATCCTCTCCCCGGAACACCTCATAACAAATCCGGCCAGTGAAATCCCCTCCAAAATCCTCGATCATTCTCTTGTTCATATACAGGATTTCGTATGTTTCCATATCAGCCACATATACATGGGCATCTATCCCTTCCAGCACTCGCGTCAGGGTATCATGGGCTTGGACAAGATTATCTTCAACTTGTTTGCGATCCGAAATATCGCGAGCTATACCCAACACCATGACCTTATCATTAATTTTTATGGGGTGAGAGCTTATTTCCACCTCCACCAAGCTGCCGTCTTTTCTTGTGAGCGTAAAACCATCTGGACCAGTGTCTTTTCCAAGAAGGTTTTTTGCTAACAGCTTCGCTGCCTGCGGAATTTGGGATTTTGAAAGTAAACCCTCACTTAAAAAATTTTTCCCGACCAATTCCTCGCGATCATATCCAGTGATTTTCTCAGCTGCGCGATTTCCTTTAATAAATTTTCCCTGTAAATCGCTAATATAATAGCCATCTGGCGCGTATTCAAATATCATCTGGAACTGCTGCTCGCTTAACTCTAGATCTCCAGCAAATTCGTTTCTTTCTAAAGCTAATGCTACCTGGAAAGTAAACGATTCCACCAGGTTTTCGTTTGGGATCATCTGAGGACGTTTTGTGAAGATGTAAAAACAGCCCATCACACGCTGGTTCCCTACCAGCCCAATTGTGTAGATGTCTTCAACTCCTGTATTATTTGCTATTTGGCGGCTAATTTTTTGAGGTACATGGTTGATGGCAAATTTTTCTAATCCCCCTGTATACAAGGTTAATTGACGATTACTATATACATCCTTAAATCGTTCTTCGATTGGAAATGCGCTTCCTTTTAGATCTACCCCGAGTAACTTCCAGGCTTTGTTCAGGAACTGATTGTCTATCCCATAAACCCCTTCCAACTGGAGAGTTGACTCATCAACATTGGTAAGTGTAAAAACAAGGCAATCTTCCAATTTCTCCTGCAACTCTCGGCCAGCGAAATCTAGAATATCGGGTCCATGATTAATCGAAAGCAACTCTCTTCCTTTTTCACTTAACCATTGCAAATCCTCCAATTTTTGCTGTTGCTCTTGATCTTCAAGGTCATGGTTAAGAGCTGAGATATCTTTAAGGGTCCAAATGGTTTGGGAGACAAATCCAGCATCATCCTGCAATCCCGCACCGGAAAGCACTACGTTGATGATCGACTCATCCTGCGTTACTAAATTAAAGATACTTTCCTGCGATGTGTTCTCCTGCAGGATGGTTTGGTGGAAGGTTTGAAAATATGGAAGTTGGTCAGGGGAAATAAATTGTTTAAAATCAGATCCCAGAACCTGGTCTTCAGTTTCATAACATAGCAAGTCAAGAGAATCTTGATTCGCATATTGGATAAAACCTTTATCGTCCAATATCAAGACAGCTGCTGCAATTTGATCAATTAAATTCCGATAGGTATTAATCTTCATTTATATGGGTCTTTTCACGATAAACAAAATCAATAGCTAAATGCATTTTTCTGCGGGGAATGAGGACAACAAATAATACCTCCATTTTACTTCTAAAAGACTTTATCACTCAATACTGCACTTTACTGTTCTGTAAGTTACCGGAACACAATAATCTACCCAAACAGGGATAATCCTCTTATGACATTTATTCTCATCAGATCTCAAGTATTGAATGGAGTATAAAAAAATATAAGTGTTCAAATAAAAAGAAGGATCCAACTATTCCCCTATCACGAGGTAGGATTTGGTCCTGCGCCATTCAAATCAGGATTGTGGTATAAAACCCATAGATAGTAAATCAAGCTTTGCCGCAAGGAGTCAATATGGTCAGACAAACAAAGCCGTATCTAGCAGTATCCCTGCTTTTACTTGGGGCATTATTCTTAACCGGATGCTCGGGATCAAAAGTTGAGCCAACTCCCACCCCGTTTATTGAAAGAGTTGATGACGAGGAAGGAGACCCCTTTATCGGTGTACCTAATCCGGCATCTTTTTACTGCCAGGAAATGGGATATGAACTGGAAATGAGAGATACTGATAATGGCACCCAGGGTATTTGCATATTTCCTGACGGAAAAGAATGTGATGAATGGGATTTCCTGGCCGGCCGCTGCGGATTGGAATTTTCATTCTGCCAGAGACAGGGATACAATATCAAAGCTGGTGACAATATCGGGACCTGTGTCTTCCCTGATGGATCATCCTGCCCGGAATATGATTTATTTATCCAGGAATGTGAACCACCTAAATAAGTAAATAGCACTCTCCTGGCTGGATATCCTCAGCATTCGAACTAATTCGGACACAACAAGATTTAATAATTGTTGTGTCTGATCTTATGACCCTTCCCATCTCCTCCCAAATCTAAGGAGAACAACCCATGGCTTCCAAACAATCTCCCCCCAATCAGGATCTGCAGCATATTATTGAATCCGCCCAACGGTTAGGAATTGAATTGAACGAATCGGATGCCCTGCAGTGGCTGACCGCAATCTCTGCTGCTCAGGGAGAAGATGATGTGGTTTTTGATAAACGAGCCGGCGTATTCGGCCACAAGGTGTCGATGCTGGATTTTAGTTCTAAAGACCTGGCACATTTCAGAAAACTGGGTCAACTGGTTGAATTTTTAGATGTTCCAGGAAAAATTGAGACTGCTCTGGCTCTTTCTGGATCAGCAGCCCAGTCCAAAATCCAGATCTAT
>JAUWEC010000038.1 GCA_030608465.1 Chloroflexota bacterium | reverse complement strand
CATCATTTGGATTACCCATGATCTGGCCGTTATTGCTGAATTAGCGGATAGCGTTGTTGTCATGTACGCCGGGTATATAGTGGAAGAAGCCGATGTTTTTGACCTTTACCAGAATCCGCTCCATCCCTATACCCTGGCGCTGCTTAATTCACTTCCCAGTGTGGATAGGCGCAGAGCGCATGAACGCTTAGCCACCATCCCCGGATCACCACCTGATGAAATTGCTGTTTTTCCAGGATGCCCATTAGCGCCGCGCTGCCGTTTTATGGTTGAGCGCTGCCTGCACGAGAATCCAAAATTAAAAACCGTCGGTCTTAACCACAAAATAGCGTGTTGGGTCAACGTGAATACAGGTAAAGAAATATGAACGAATCACAAACATTGGTTCAAGTAAAAGGTTTAAAAAAATACTTCCCCATCACGCAGGGGATCATTTTCCAAAGAGAAATCGGCACGATTAAAGCTGTTGACGATGTCTCTTTCGAAATCAAAAAAGGTGAAACCCTGGGATTGGTAGGCGAAAGCGGCTGCGGGAAAACCACCACTGGACGCACTCTCATTCAACTCTACCGCCCGACTGCAGGAGAGGTGTTTTTTGATGGCATCAATCTGGTTCAAACTCAGGGAAAAGAATTGCGTGCCCTGCGAAAACATATGCAGATGATCTTTCAAGACCCCTATGCCTCCCTCAACCCGCGTTGGACCATTTCCCGCATCATCACCGAACCCCTGCGGGTACACAACATCGCCCAGGGCAAAAAAAGCATGGACAAAGTTGCCGAGCTCCTCGAATTAGTGCAGCTCAACGCCAATTATATGAACCGCTTCCCTCACGAATTCTCCGGTGGGCAGCGCCAGCGGGTCGGCATTGCCCGCGCCCTGGCCTCCATGCCCAAATTCATCATTTGTGATGAACCCATATCCGCCCTGGATGTCTCCATTCAAGCCCAAATCGTCAACCTGCTCGAAGATCTTCAAGAACAACTGGGCCTCACCTACCTCTTCATTGCCCATGACCTGAGCATGGTGCGCCATATTTGCGACCGGGTCGCTGTCATGTATCTGGGGGTTATTGTTGAGCTTGCTGAACGGGATGAACTGTATGACAACCCCCTGCACCCTTACACCCAAGCCCTGCTCTCCGCCGTGCCAATTCCCGACCCTCGCGTCACGCGGGCGCGCAAGCGCATCATCCTTGAAGGCGCCCCACCCAGCCCGGAAAATATCTCGGCTGGCTGCCGCTTCCATCCCCGCTGCCCCAACGCCAAAGAGGGTTGCGAATCGGAAACCCCACAATGGCGCGAAGTCAAACCCGGTCACTGGGTCTCCTGCCACGATTGTTAGATTGAGGGTTGTATGGAATATTGCCTGGATCTAGAAA
Source organism: Chloroflexota bacterium (assembly GCA_030608465.1). GTDB lineage: Bacteria > Chloroflexota > Anaerolineae > Anaerolineales > UBA11858 > B10-G9. Next base: position 16,612 of record JAUWEC010000038.1, on the reverse strand, counting down.
CTCTGCTGAAAGTTCCCTTTGTTGATCCGAACCTGGGTTTTGATATCTCTCCCGATGGTTCGCAGGTGGTATTTTCCTGGAATCAGACCGGTCGCTGGGATATATACACCCTCGAACTTAAGAGAAAATCTTCTCCCTGTAAAATCACACATGGAAAAAGAGCCAAGTTCGCACCTCATTGGAGTCCCAACGGTCAGCTGCTGGCTTACGTACTAGATCTAGATGGCAGTGAAAATTATGATATTTATGTCTATCATCCGGATTCCGGAGACCACAGGAACCTGACGCCGGATACACCAGATGCGATTTTGCCATTATTCGATTGGTCACCGGACAGCCAGCAGATCGCCTTCTGTTCTGACCGGGGAGGATGTTTTGATACTTATGTCATGCCGTCAGTGGGAGGGGAAGCTCAACAAGTGCTGGGGATTCCCTATCCGGACTACAAGGTAGTCTGGTCGCCGGATGGGCGTTATCTGGCAGTAGCTTCTGAGGGCAAAGCCCAGGACAGCTGGATCCATATCGTGCCCCTGGATGGTGGTGATCCCTATCCCATCAGCCTGGACAGCGACCCAATCAGCGCCAAGGACCCCTGCTGGTCCCCGGACAGCAGGTATCTAGCTTTTTCCTCTGACCTGCAGGGAAAGTTCGAAATTGGAGTATATGATTTTACAAACGGTTCAATCTCCTGGCTGACAGATGGTGCAGGTGAAAAGGAACATCCCGATTGGTCAGAGGATGGATTTCTGACCTATGTAGTCAGTTATGGCCCCAAAACTGAACTGGTCCTGATGGATATTAATAGCAGAACAACTGATTCACACCAAATTGAACCAGGAGTAATCTTCACCCCAAAATTCACTCCCTCGAATGATCAAATAATCTTCGTATTTGATAACCCGCGGCATCCCGATGACTTGTGGGTATTCAGTCGGGCGGATGCAAAATTTCAGCAGCTTACCTGCTCCCTGCCCACCGAGGTCGACCAAAACCTTTTTATCATGCCAGAAGAGGTCTGGTACCCCAGCCTGGATGGTGCCAAAGTTCCTGCCTTGATATATCGCCCTCATCAAAGGGATAACCTGCCCCCTGCGGTAATCTATGTTCACGGCGGACCCAACTGGTTGACCCAGGTGACCTGGGATCCGCTTGTGCAGCATATGGTCAGCCGGGGCTGGGTGGTGCTGGCACCAAATTACCGCGGTTCAACCGGCTACGGCCGAGAGTGGATGAATGCCAATCGCTTCGATCTGGGGGGTGTGGACACTGCCGATGTCGTTGCAGGGACAGATTTATTAGGTGGTGAAGGAATCGCTGACCCCACTAAGATTGCTATTACCGGAAGAAGCTGGGGAGGATATTTAACGATGACCTGCCTGACCCAATTCCCCGAAAAATGGGTTGCAGGAGCAGCGGTGGTCCCGTTTTTGAATTGGTTCACCAGTCATGAGAACTCGCGCGAAGACCTGCAGCATTGGGACAGAGAAAACTTCGGGGATCCTGTAGCAAATAAAGATCTGTGGTATGAGCGCTCTCCGTTTTTCTTTCTGGATCAAATTCAGTCCCCGGTGCAGCTGATATGCGGTGATAATGACGTACGCTGCCCGGCCAGTGAATCCAAACAGGCTTATAATACTTTGATCAACCTGGGGAAGGAATCTGAATATCATCTTTACCGGGGTGAAGGGCATTTCTTCTTAAAAATCGAAAATCAGATTAAAAGCAAAGTACAGGTCGCAGAATTTTTAGCAAAATACCTGGAATAAAATATTAAAACTAAAGCGAGGAAAATATGCTCAACAAAGCAAAAAAGATCCAATCTGAAATGGTAGTCTGGCGGCGGGATATCCACATGCATCCTGAGTTGGGATTTGAAGAGAAGCGCACTTCTGCGCTGATCGCTGAAACAATGGAAGGTTTAGGGTACCGGGTGAGGACCGGGGTTGGTAAAACCGGTGTGGTCGCAGAGATCGGCTCAGGCAAGCCTGTGGTTGCCATCCGGGCAGATATGGACGCTCTACCCATCCAGGAAGCCAACCAGGTTCCCTATAAATCGAAAAATGATGGGGTGATGCACGCTTGCGGTCATGACGCCCATGTTGCGATCGCCATGGGTACAGCCAAATTGCTCGCGGCAGAGAACTTTCCAGGTACGGTGCGATTTTTGTTTCAGCCTGCAGAAGAGACGGATGATGAAGAAGGACTGAGCGGTGCCCCTCGCATGATCGAGGATGGAGCCATCGCAGATGTCGATAATGTATTAGCGCTGCACGTAGATTCTGCAGTCAGCACTGGCGAAATCGAAATAGCCACCGAGTACGCCTCAGCCGGGGTAGACACCTTCTATGCAAAAATAATTGGTAAAGGAGGCCACGGCTCGACTCCGCACAAGGTAGTGGACCCGATCTTTATCAGCGGCCACGTGATTCTGGCTCTTCATGGCATCGTCTCCAGGAAGCTCCGGCCTTACGATCCCGCGGTAATTGGCATTGGTTCAATTCAGGGCGGCCAAACATGTAGCGTGATCCCGGAAGAGGTTAATCTGATCGGAACAATCCGTTTCTTGATCCCGGAAGTTCAGGAAAAAATCCATGCTGAAATCAAAAATGCCCTGGAAGTTGCCCGATCTTTAGGCGGAGATTATGAGCTGAAGATCCAGGTAGGATATCCGCCAATGCATAATCACCCGGAAATTGTTGACCTGATAAAATCGGTGGTGTGTGAATTGCTAGGGGAGGATAAAATCATCTCGCCTGAACCAAGAATGGGAGCTGAAGATTTTGGCTACTTCCTTGAAAAAGCCAAGGGCGCTATGTTCAGGCTTGGGTGTAAGATTGAGGGAGACGAACGCCGGCATCATGACCCCAGATTTGATGTTGATGAAGACTGTTTTCCTATCGGCGCGGCTATTATTTCCGAGACAGCCCTCCGAATATTGGCCCAGGGTGATAAATAAAGGGTCCTGGTCCTAGCATTTCTTGATTTAACTTTCTCTCCAGATCCCAAAAGCCGGGAGGGACTTCTGGTTCGTTTAGAACACCTGATGATTCTCTCCAGTTGGATGAATCTCCACATGTTAGCTACCTTTGAAATCCCGGTCTCCCAAAATGGAGAATTACCAGAAATCCTTGAAGCAGTTTTTCCTGCCCATGGACAGCGATTTCAAAAGAATTATTTTGGATGCATGATAGAGCTTGATATTACGGGTGCGATTAAGGAATGGCAAGTCAATCAAATAGCTGTTTCGGGTGTTGAAACCAATGTCTGCATCCTGTAATCAGTGTTGGATCTGCTGGAGATAGAATACCAAGTATTCCTGATGGAAGACTGTTTCTTCACCTCCGAACCCCACCCCAGTCCGGCATCCTGCGCCGCATGGTCCAGGCGGGAGCGATCCCCAGTACATTAAATAATATAGCCTATGGCTTGTGCGATGTGTCGACGAAGTTCCCTGGTACCCCGATGACCTGCCCCCAAAAACTACTCCAGAAGTAATGTTAGGATTAGTACATACAGGAGTCAGGTCATCTGAGGGAAATTGGTTATCCAATAGGCAGCTTGGTACTATAAAGAAACAACCAACAAAAATAATTGAATCACTCTTCCTCAAAGAGATTTAATTTTTAGGCTTACTCTTTCCCAAACTCATCGAACAAAACGGTAATTTCAGCGGGCCAATTGTTCTCTAAGTAAATCTGCCAGGTTTCCTTGTGGATCACTTTATCCCCCGGTTGAAGATTAACACGAGGGCCCAATGTCTCTAATTCAATAAAATCTTTACAGCAATAGACTTCGCTGGAAGCCCCCCGGTCAAGGTAACAAGCACTCGGATCGAATGGGGCTCTTTTGACAAATAGCATCCCATCAAGCGAATATCCCAACCATCCATCTGGATTTGGGAATCCTACCTTTAACACATCCTTCGACATATTGGCATCAATAAACACTACTTGATCTCCCCAATGAATGTGGGGGGATTTGATTTTGGTATAAGGCCATAGGACAAGATGCCGATTAGGCAGGAAACCATGCTCGTCTCCCAGGGTGGTCTGCTGGGGAATTATCCCTACGCCTCCAGGGCGGATCTGGGTAATTGCCCAGGGAGCTAATCCAATTTCACTTTGGCCAAGGTTTGTCAAAGAATGTTCGATCACTACTTCAGCATTGGAATCAGACAGCTCAATCGTAATGGTTTTTTGAATTCCTGTTAATCTTTCAACTGGCTGAACCACCGTAATCCCCTTCTCGATATATTCTACCGTTACCGGTTGATTATCGGGGAGATATGTTGTCTTGGGATGTTCCGGTGCGTACCATAAGCGGTGACCTCCGCGAAAATAATAATCCTCCTGGTCAAGAAACTCACTTTTTGCATTTGGCAGAACTGCAAAGATATTCTCACGCCCAGATGCTGACAAGCCAATTACACGAGGGCCAACGGATCTAGTGACCCAGAGGGACAATTTATCATTTTCGACCCGGATACATTCAAATCCTTCAAATTGTGTCTCTGATTGATTCACCATACTCCATTCCTCAGGGTTCTCTTTTTTATACCGAGCAAAAATCTACCGAAGATCCCCAACCACATACATAATATCCTGCTGCTAGAATTACCAGACCGCGGGATTAGTCGCCCGGGCTGGCAATCCTGCAGAGTAAACCGCACCAACATTTAATCTATATCAACTTGTTTCTTAGTTTCTGCTGATTTGATCCCGGCTTCCAAAATCTTCATTCCCAAATAGCCATCATTAAAATTTGGTGCGATCGTCTCGCCGGAGTCAATGGCTTTTAAGAAATCAAACACCGCGTGATGAAATTCGTGTTCGTATCCAATGTTGTGGGCTGGCGGCCACCAATTAGCCATATATGGATGACTGGGGTCGGTTGCCAGGATAGTTCTGAATCCTTTTTCGCCCTCTCCATCTTCAGCTGAGTAGTACTGCAGCTCATTCATTCTTTCAAGATTGAAGATCACTGCGCCTTTTTCACCATAAATTTCGAAGTAATTGTAGTTTAGTCTTCCGATGGCAAATGTGGTTGCTTCAAATGAACCGAGTGCTCCGTTTTCAAACTCCACCACCATCGAGATTGCATCCTCTACAGTTACTTTGCCTTTTTTGGCGCCTGTTTCACCCGCTGTAAATGTTCCTCCGCCTGTTCCCTCAGGTACCGGGCGCTCTTTAACAAAAGTAGCTGTCAGGGCAGATACAGTTTTAATCTCTCCTACCAGGAAACGCGCCAGGTCAACACTGTGTGAGTTGATACCTCCACTAGAGCCAGAACCGGCAATATCTTTTTGTAAATGCCAGGTCAGCGGGAAATCTGGATCCATCAGCCATGACTGTAGATAACACCCTCGCCAATGATAAATCTTGCCCAATTGTCCCTCATCAATCATTTGTTTGGCAAGCATCACTGCCGGACAACGGCGGTAGTTGTGGTTCAGGTAATGCACCACACCCGCTTCTTCCGCAGCTTCATACATCTTCAATGCTTCTTCAGCAGTTAAGGCAATTGGTTTCTCGCAGAAAATATGTTTTCCAGCTTTCGCTGCTGCAAGAGCAATTGGATAGTGCAAAGCAGGAGGTGTAGAGATATCAATGATGTCAATATCATCTCTTTCTATTACTTTTTTCCAGTCTGTTTCGATTTCTTCCCAACCCCAGCGGTCGGCAAATTCTTGAACTGCTTCTTCATTACGCCCACAAGCAACCTTCAACACTGGTTTAAAGGGAACATCAAAGAAATTGGTTACGTTCTTCCAAGCATTTGAATGGGCCTTTCCCATGAACTTGTAGCCAATAATTGCAACATTCATCTCTTTCATAAGTTAACTTTCCTTACCTGAAATAAAATAATTTTGTCTAACCAAACGTCTGCCACCTTGACGATTAATTCAGTTTAAATCTCTTGGCAGTTTCAATCATAGCATCAATATTCTCATCTGGGGTGGTGGGGGGAAGCGCGCATCCCGGACCCAGAATAAACCCTCCTCCGGGCGAAAGATTTTCTAAAGCCTCAGTGCACTTCTCGATTACCAACTCGGGTGTGCCTGAGGCCATAACTTCGCTGGGGTCCACTGGTCCCAATAAGGTAGCTTTTCCTGCAGCAGCCTGTTTGACTTTTTTCTGATCTGATTTTTGATCAATTTCAATAATTGCTGCCCCTGTTTTTATCATATCTTCAATAATTGGTGTGGCATTCCCGCAGATATGGTAAGCCAGGATAATATTTTTTTCCTTCAGATTTCGAACCAGTTTTTCCATATACGGATAAGCAAATTCACGGTAATAAGCGGGTGAAACCATATCAGGACCAGACGGCGAATCCCCAATCGAAGTAGCGTGAGCTCCCTGTTCTATCTGTGCCACGGCATAGCGTTCAGATACTTGGCAGCAAAAGTCCAGCAGGTGATGAACTTTATCCAGTTCTTCACCCATGGCAAGGTCTAATAAAAATTCACTCATTCCCCGGATTTCACAAGCCAAGCTGAAAGGACCCTGGTCTGCCCTACCCATGATGAAAGCCTGGTCTCCAATTTCTTCCACAACAATTCTAGTAGATTTCAGCAATTCGCTCAATAAAGGGTCTTTATACGGATCGGGGATTTTTAAGGTATCCACTTCGTCCAGGCTGCTGATTGCAGGTTTACTGGCTACCGGCGCCGAGTCTTCCTGGTACAGCACCTGAACCCCGCAGGCTTCAGCCAGCGCAGCTGTTCCATTTTCTACCAGCAATACATCATGCCCAAATCTTTTCCAGGCTTTAATCTGCCCTTCTGCCATAGCTTCCCCGTCCCGATAGAAACTGGAAAAATCTTTCACATCCATAAAGCGAGGTGTAAGCATAAAATTATGCAAATCTACCGGCACCCGGTCCACTTGCTCAAATGACAAAGTTCGCATAGTTCGTTCAACTGAATTCATTTCTTTTGCCATTTTCCTTCCTTTATCCAATTCTCCTGTTTTTCATTCCCGGATAACACCACATTACCTAAACTCAACGGTTCTTAAAAAGATTCGATCTTGAGGTCAAAGACTTGAGAAATCTGGCGGATATCCGCCAACCGGTGTCCAGTCAAAATCAAATAGTGATGAGAGGTTAAGGAACTGACCAGTTTATGCCCATCACTCACCCGGATCACTGCTCCATTCAGGCAATCAGAATTTTCATATTGAATATATTTTTCGATTTCACCCTCGATAACTGATATAGTCTCCAAATCCGGATGCAGTTTTGCCAGGGTCATTCGCCCTTCCGGCAAACGAGCATCTATCACAGTTGCATTTTCATCCACAATAGCCAATACTTTCGATTTTAAAGTCCATTCGGTAGAAAATGACTGTGGCACCACACCGAAATACCCACAATGTGCAGCCAGAATATAATTATCCGGGTTGCCATCTACCTCCGGGAAATAGGGAATTTTTTCATGTTTTAAGGCAGCATCCCCCATCAGGAAGGGATACATATTGGTCATCATGATCGGGACATCTAAGGCTTTGTTTAATATATATTTGCTCAGCATGACTACAATGTCCGCTTCACAACCCCAGATCAATTTCTCTTCTTCATAAAGCATATTCCAGGCGAGACAAGGTGTTGTATCTGAGTATTGAGATTCATTTAAGCAGTTGATCCCTATGGCTTTGATCGCACGATCAGCCTCAAGTGCCTCTTTCAATTTCAAGTATATTTTTAAAGCACTGTTGCGCTGCTTGGAATTGATTTCTCCCAGATTTAATCGGTCCTTCCAATTTTCCCAAACCTGTTCTGCATCCTGATCAGATATTTCTTTAGCGGCAGTTGCCATCTTTAAAAAACTTTGTTTCTCGAGCTTCACTCCGTATTTATCCTCCATACGTTGAATACACTCATCTTCCCACCAATAAAAGCGTTTAAAGATTTCCGGTTGAAATCCTGCTCCGGGGTTATCCTGAAAGACAAGGAATTTAGAAGATTGCAAATCCCGCTTTACTGCCAATGCTCTGGCCAGGTTTTTTGTTTGATCCATATTGTAAGGAGCGATTACATCAACCCCTTCTGTTCGTAGATATTTAATTATTTCCCAATCCCACATTGCCATTGTGCCAAACTCGGTGGTAATGATCAATATTGGGACATTAATTGCCTTGAAATCATCCAATTGACGATAAGCCTCTCCTAATATTTGGGGAAATAATACAGCGTCTGCCTCAGGGATTGGATCTCCAAGTCCAACTTCCGGCAAGAACTGGATCTTATCTGCTAAAAGGTCTTTTAGCAGATTTAACTGTGTGTCAAAATCCTGGTCTCGCCCTTGTTTAAAAAAGATAGGAACAACTGTTGCCAACATATCTAACTCCTCTAGATCGCAAATTAACTTCGTACTGAACTAGCTGCTTTATCCAGCTCTTTAAATAGCGCTGGGGTTAAGTCAATGTGCAATACCTCTGCGATTACTTGTGACCATCCGTGCAGGAAATACACCCACCCATCCTCTACCAGTAACTTTCTTGAATTTACCTGCCGCATTGCCTGATGCAGAAAATTCAGCTCGCCTCGATAATTAAATTCCCAGGCGACGCCATTTTTCGGGAAGATCCCCTCATCAGTCACTGGCGAGCCTGGTGTGTCCTTTCCCATCCCGGTAGCATTAATCACTATGCTGTATTCAGGTAAAGATGCCATTACCTGGTCATTCTTAATTGGATCGCTATTATGCAAATACTCTACAGCAATGTCGGTTTCATATTTTTTTACCATTTCTCGCATGTGATCTAATTTTCCGGGAGACCTATTAACCGCAATAAATTTATCAGGCCGGTCTGCGGCATTCGGTTTATTAATTAAGTATAAGAGCGTAGCCAGAGCTGATCCGCCCGCTCCCAAACACAAAACATGTCCGCCAGTTTCTCCAAAATACCCTGGATCGATAATCGTTTCCAGGCTAAGACCGGCAGTGATCGGATCTTTTGCGTGTCCCTGTAATAAGCCATCATTTTTGGAAATGCAGGACAATTCCGCAGTGGTTGCAGCATACGGATCAAAATAATCAAACATATCAGCTGCAGCTGCATATACATTCATTTTATGGGTTGTAACCAGAGCGCCCAATGACAACGGATCATACTTAATTTGAGCTACTGATTTTCGGTAATTTTCAGGCTCATCATGTATGGCATGGTCTATTCCTTCCAGCACCACATCGGTTTTTCCCATTACTTCCATCCATAAAGGAAATACATTATTAATGGAGGATTTCCCTGTGGTGACTCCAATGAAATAAAATGTTGGCTCTGTTTTTGTGATGATGTTGTATTCCATTGATTTACCTCTGATTTTCATTCCGCGCCGCTCGCACTGCAGCGACGTAATTTTGCGCTATTCCAGTGATTTTTTCGAACTCACCTGCCAGGGCAAGTTCTTTGGGACATAGGTTACTTCCCGCACCCACTGCAAAGGCTCCGGCAGCAAACCAATCCTTGAGATTATTTTCATTAACGCCACCTGTAGGCATCATCGGAATGTTCGGGAAAGGACCCTTGAGCGCTTTCATATAGGCAGGACCGCCGAGAGACCCGGGAAATATTTTAATTACATCACTCTGATAAGACTTGGCCTGCATCACTTCCGTAGGGGTTAAGGCACCCATCATTACCGGGACTCCAGAACCAGCCATAGCATTTGCCAATCTTTCCTCAATATGTGGACTTACCAAGAAAATCGCTCCAGCATCTTTCGCTTCTTTTACTTGCTCTGGCTGCGTAAGTGTTCCCATCCCCAGGATAATTTGAGAACCAAATTCCTGATCCAGTGATTGAACAACTTCCAGGGCATCTGGCGTGGTAAATGTGATCTCAATTCCAGTGACTCCGCCCTTAACCAATGCCTCAACCATTTTGAGAGTAAGATCATGTGACGGTCCCCGTAATACTGCCAACAATCCTAACTCTTGAATTTTCTTTAACGTTTTTTCTTTGTCTGTCATCAGTTTTCCTCACACGATTCGATAAGTGGGTTCCAGCCCTTGCAGCACAAGCAGACATTCTTCTAAAGCGATTCGTCCCATGGCATTTGCTGCTGAATCAGAATGCGCTCCCATATGTGGTGTGGCGATCACTTGTTCCATTTGCAGTAAAGGGTTTTCCTTTTCGGGAGGTTCTTGCCGGTACACATCCACCGCAGCGCCGCGCAGTTTACCTGAGTTTAAGGCATTGATCAGAGCGGACTCAATAATTAAATCTCCCCTGGCAGTATTTACTATCCAGGAACCCATTTTCATTTGGGCAAAGAAATTTTCATCCACCATCCCTGCTGTCTCCGGGGTTCCGGGTAAGTGCAAGGATACAATGTCAGCTCGATTTATTAGAACGTCTAAAGGTACATAAGTGACATGATTCTTCGATGAGAACACCTCGTCCTGATTTATGTCATATGCCAAAATCGCACAGTCAAATCCAGCCAATCTGCGTGCTGTTTCCTTACCTATCGCCCCCAGCCCCAGCAGTCCTACGGTCTTGCCTTCCAAACAGCTTCCTTTTAACCGAGGCCAATCTCCTTCGCTCAATCCTTTTACCGCAGGAAGTATAGGTCGAAGCAGATTTAAAATAAGTGCTATCGTCAATTCAGCTACCGATTTCGCATTCGCGCCGGGAGTGTTGGTAACCGTGATCTGGTGTTTCATTGCTGCTTCCAAATCTACATTATTGCAGCCTACTCCATACCTGGCTATCACCTTCAAGTCTGGCGCGTCAGCCATCGCAGCAGCGTTGATCTCATCCAAACCGGCAATCATGCCATCAACTCCTGCCAACATTGATTGCAATTGAGCGGATGAAAGAGGTTTTCCAGTGGTATTGTAAATGACTTCCCCCACTTTCTCTTCTAGAATCGTTTTTAAACTCTCATCCTGGGATGCATATGAGGTTGGAGTAACTAAAACCTTACATTTCTTCAGGGGCTTCATATCCCCTCCGGTTGTGACCAACGAGGATTGTCTACAATCTTGGTTTGACCATCTATCTCGAGCACTAATTTTCTAAAACCCTGGGTTTCAATCGTGGCATAATTATGCCCGGCATCACCCGGATAGGCAAAGAACATCACCAAATCTTCTTCAGATCCAATATTAATTGAGCGGTGCGCCCAGCGCGGAGGCACGTATAAAACACTTCCTGCAGATAGTTCCTCTACAGCCCAATCCCCTTCAGGTGTTTCCATCACCATATAACCCTGCCCTTTAAGCGTGTAATAAATTTCGGCAGTTTCCAATACGGTATGGTAATGACCTTTGGTCATAAAATATTCATTTCCCACTTTTCCAGGATGAACAATTGAGACCCCATGGAGTATTTCTCCTGCTAGCTCTGGGCGTTTTAATTCATACACCTGATAAAGCAATGTGTCTTCATCACTCACCATGGCTTCATATGCTTCCTGATCTTGATATTGACCAGCCATATTACTAAGATTTCTCTGGATATGATTATCATAATGACTGGGAATAAAATCTGGCGCTTCCAAGTCAAATGAAAATGGTTTGTTTGACATAATCTACTCCTTAACTGTCACAGCCAGCCGCCGGACAATATTTTTTCCCACTAATCCTGCAACAATTGATTCGTGATAACCTTCCCTTTCAAGGCGTTTTTTTACTATCGTTATCAAACTAACTAATCCAGGTCCATCACCCATACTATTCCATAATGAGCTGTCCGCCAGATCTGTAGCTAAAGCGACCAAGTGACCAAAATCTGCTTCGATCATTCCCTTAATCAATTGCCAGAGGTTTTCTTCTGGTTTATATTTAGGACGAAAAAAGGTATCGTACTCCAAAAGACAGCCTGCCCGAGCCAGTTCCTTATGTAATCCAAGATCTGGCCGCTTATCAATATGACAAATCACTAACTGTTTGGGGCTAACACCCATTTTAAAAAACAGATTAACATAATCTTCCGCCCTAGAGCCTTTTTCAGTATGCATTTCGATGGCTAAACCACTTTCCAGGCTGGCAATCGCTGCAGCTTCGATTAGATTCAAAGGCGATTCTCTCACATTTTCCTTAACTGCTATCTTGATAAAACCCGGGTAGACCGGTATATCAAGGTTCCGAGTCTCTTCAAGTCCGTCTTTTATCTCTGATAAAAAATAACCTGCCGCCTGGTCTGTACTCATTTTCCAGATCTTAAAATCGTCTGGATAATACTGCTGTAAATGAAAACCAGTACAGGTGACTATCTTCACTTCACTCGCTTCAGATAGTGAACGTAAACGACGTCCATCTCTACCTGCTCCGCCTGGTTGGCAGTCAATTTGACCTCCTCCACCTGCCCGGCGGAACTCGTGCAGATCAATTAAAATTTGCTCTTCCTGGTTTAGGACCGGGGCTTTTTCCACTATGGTATCTTGAACCGAGATCCACAGATGATTATGGGCGTCTGTGATGCCCATTTCCTGGATAGAGACAGGTCCAAGCACAGTGATGATTTGATTCTCCATTTCAGGGTACCAGTGAAACTCTCAAATTTGTCCCATCCTCAGCAGCCTTAAAAGCTGCCCCCACTTCACTTAAAGGATAGCGGCTGGTTATTAGCGGAGTAAGGTCTAGTACATCAGAGTTAACTAGCTCTGCAGCTTGTAAACAATCATAGGTAGAGCAAGCTGTTGTTCCAGTTACAATTAATTCTTTATAATGCACAAGGTTAGAATCGAAGCGGATAAAAGGATCATCTTTTGGAAGTCCACCAAATAAATTGATCCTCCCCCCAATTGCCGCAATCTTCAGGGCTGATTCCTGGGCAGGTTTGGAAGGAGCTGCAACAATAATCACATCCGCTCCTCTCCCTTTAGAAAGATCATTTACTATAACTTCTAAATCTTCTGCGATGGGATCAACCACCCGGTCAGCTCCTAAAAGCAATGCTTGCGAACGACGATTCTCAACAGGCTCACTGACCAAAACTCTTGCAGCTCCACGTGCTTTTGCTAGAAGCATATGAAGAATGCCAATTGGACCAGCCCCCATGATCACAACAAAATCACCGCTTTTAACATTTACCGCATTTTGACCTCGCAAGACACAGGCTAAAGGTTCAATCAATGCCGCAACAGCCGGGTCTTGATCAGCCTCGATCGCCATCACATTTCCCTGTCGGACTGCATCAGCTGGAACCCGCATATATTCTGCGAACGCGCCGTCCAGATTTATTCCAATTGCCCGGAAATTAGGATCTAGATTGTTATTCCCAGAGATGGTTTCGCGGCTGTCTCCGTCTCCTATATTAGGAGCCACAAATACCCTATCTCCTATATGATATTTTTTTACATCATCCCCAACCACAACAATTTCCCCTACAACTTCATGGCCGGGTACCCGGATTGTGCCTTCCGGATACATACGGTGACCACCGTGAAAGATTCTCAAATCTGTTCCGCAAATATTGGCGCTCAAAACTTTGATTAACAGTTCATGACTGCTTATTTCAGGAACCGGGACCGATTCTACTCGGATGTCATTCGGCCCATGATAAACAGCTGCCTGCATAGTTTTATTCATAGAAACTCCTACATTACTTCACTTAGTAGCACGGGGCGTTCTTCTAATAAAGACTTGGTACCAGCCAAGACACCAGCCACTGCCCAACGCCCATCTTCTCCGGTTACCGTGGGCGATGTGTCTTTTTGGATAGACCGGACAAAATGTTCAATCTCGTGAATATACGCCATCTCAAACCGCTCGGGCCAGCGGCGGAATATGGGGGTAACTAATCCAGTATCCCGATTAATCCCTACAGTAAGGGCATTGTTCTTTAACTCACCGATGATCATTATTCCCTTTTTGCCAATTATTTCCATTCGGGCATCATAACCATAATCACAGGGACATACACCTGAAATACTTCCCAGTCCCCCAGATTCAAACTTCAGGCTGGCGATCATATTATCGTAATAATGTTCAGTATCCACACCGCGTTCAGGTCCTTTAAAATTGGCTACTTCTACATATATCCGCTCAGGATTTGAACCCATCAACCAGCGGGTTGCATCCAGATCGTGGCTGTTGACTTCTGCCAGGTTACCATTAGATGTTTTCAGGTCTCTTGCCCAGGGTGGAGGCAACCCAGGTCCATGGGTTAGAGATTTAACCAGCATGGGTTCACCGATTTCACCAGCCTGGATTCGTTCGAAAGCCAGTCTGAAATCCGGATCAAAGTGTCTCATAAAACCTAATTGAAGATGTGCTCCATTAATTTCACAGGATTTAATAATTTCATCACACTCTTCAAGATCCATCGCCATCGGCTTTTCTAAGAAAATATGTTTACCTTTTTCAGCCGCCATTACAGCCAAAAATTTATGGGAAGGAGTTGGGGTGGTGATAACAACCGCATCAAATTGGGTTTTTTCCAGGGCTTCTTCTAAAGACAAAAATTGATTATCAATACCAAACTCTACCCCTGTTTCTTCCAACATGGATTGCTGTGTATCAACCAGGGCGACAACCTTACCATCAGGGATATACCGCTGAAGCGTACCCGAATGCAGTTTTCCTACCCTGCCAGCTCCGATCATGCATATCTTTACGATTTGAGACATGAATAAATCTCCTTTGATAATTACCTTGAGAAATTACGGAAAGTAGTTGCCAGGGTTTCCTGCAACTTTATATAATGATTTACATGGATTTTATACCGGTCATGATTATCCTTGTCCGGCTTGACTGGTTTTCCATCTAAGGTTGCATGTTCATATGCTACCTGAGCTAGATCGTCATAAATTCCCGCAGCTTTGCCGGCGATCATGGCAGCTCCCCAGGTACCAAATTCCAATCGGGTCAAGCGCACGAATGGCACACCCAATACATCAGCTTTAATCTGATTCCACAAATTGCTTTGCGCCCCCCCTCCAATTACCCGGGCTTCAGTTAAATTTAATTTTGGAATTAGTTCTTTTAGAATATTCAGATAATAGGCATATTCATAGGCCACCGACTCAAGCACTGCCCGATAAAAATGTTCCTGGGAATGAGAAAACGAGAAACCCACCCATGCCCCGCGCATTTCGGGTGTTGCCGGGCAGATCCTTCCAGTCAAATGCGGCGAAAAATATAAGTCAGAAGAACCAAGGGGAGCTTTTTGAGCAAGTTCCTCTAACTGAGCATATAAATCCTGGTCTTCCTGAGTTTCTCCCCTGTAAACATTGTAGAATTGGTCCCGGAACCAGGTGAGAGCCTGACCTCCACCGGCGATATATGCCAAAGGGTGCCACAACCCAGGAATAACAGAACGCATGGTTAACAAAGCCCTGTTCTTAATATCCGGAGCATACTGATCTGTACACCCTGCAAAAACAGAGGCTGTACCCGCGGTATCAAAAATCATACCAGGCTGAACAATTCCAGCACCCAGTGCTCCAGCGGCCGTGTCGCCGCAACCAGCCGCAATCAACGTTCCCGGAGAAAGCCCGAAATCTTTAGCTGCCTCTTCAGTTACCTCTCCAACAATATGCCAGGGTTCTACAATATGGGGCAGACGCCCCATATCAACACCAACCGCATCACAGATTTCTTTTGACCACGTCCCTTCAACAGCATTACTTAGCGCCGAGAAATGAATATATGTATAGTCAATAAAAGCCTGGTCTGCATTGAGGCCAGCCATCTTTCCTGCAACATATCCACCAGGCATAACAAACTTTGCCGTTCGGGCATACTCATCTGGGCGTTCGGTTTTCCACCACAATATTTTTGGCCCATGATCGCAGGTTGGAGGACAGCCGGTCAGGTTGGTGATCATCTCACCATAGTTCTCTTCCAGGTATTTGATCTGTGGTTCACAACGCATATCCAGCCAAGAATCAAACCGGGAGACGGATTCGTAGTTTTCATCGATTGCGCCTACACCGGCCATCTGACTATCAAAGGCGATGGCGACCACTTCTTTTGGGTCGATTCCACTTTGGACAAGACAGGTTTTCACACACTGGGCAGCAGTCCTATAAAAATCTTCGTTCTCTTGTTCAACCACGCCAGGTTCTGGATAGTAGATAGGAACATCCGTGGAAATCTCTGCTGCCAAGGAGCCATCTACGTGATAGAGCGCGGCTTTTGTGGCACTGGTGCCAAGATCAACCCCGATTAAGTACTTATTCGCCATCGTGCCCCGTCTCCTAGTCAATTCTGTGCAACTTATAATCCTGTCGTTACAAGTAAACCAAAATAAATAGAAATTGGGAATTGGCGTGGAGTTTTACCCCGCCAATTCCCAACTCTACGCTCTTAAGGTTCAGGATGCTGCGATTCGTTTATTAGCATCATCGACCAGCTCGCGAACAAATGCCAGGCTTTTCTCAATCATCGGTCCACCCTCCCCTTCACATTCAATACTTACCACGCCGTTGTACTTCATGTCGACAAAAACGTCAAAACATTTCTTGATGTTATCAACGTTTACTCCATCACCTATGGCAGTATTACTTACTGCAATTCCTGTCAGCTCACCTTTTAATGAGGCTGCCAGGGATTCTGAAACATCTTTAATATGGACATGACTGACTTTGTCTTTGAATCTCTCGAGGAAAGAAACAGGATTTTGCCCGGCAATAAATGTATTTCCGGTGTCAAAAT
>JAUWEC010000216.1 GCA_030608465.1 Chloroflexota bacterium | reverse complement strand
TGTGCTGGGAATTGGAATAAATGTGTCCCGGGGATCTGTTCCGGAGGACAAGGACCTGCATTTTCCAGCGGCTTCCTTGGAAGAAGTTGCCGGAAGAGATATTTCCCGCCTGGATCTGCTGGAAAAGGTTATGTTATCCCTCTTGAAGTGGTATCCGGAGCTATCCTCCAGGTTGTTCACAACTGCCTGGCAGGAAAGGCTGGCCTACAAAAATAAAGCTGTCGTTCTGAAAACAAGAAAAGAAATAATTGATCAAGGGAAGTTGTTGGGTATATCCAACGAAGGTTCCCTGATTCTGCACTCAGATTCCGGAGTAGAGCGCCGGTACCGGACAGGAGAGATCCAGCTCCGTTTGGTTGACAGATCCTGAAAATAAGCTACACTAGGAAAAGGATCGAGAATTACGGGGAGAAGATATTATGTCATTAGACGATATCCGAAACCAGTTCGACGATGATTTTGATTTTTCCGAAGAGGAAGTTTGGGGAGATCCTGAAGCCAAGCCTGAATTATTTGGGATGACTCCAGTTCAGCGTTTTGTCCTAGCGTTCCTTCTTTTTCTCATCACGATAATTATCAGCGCATTTTGTTTACTGGTCGTCGGAAAAGTAGCTTTGCCGATCTAAGTTATTCAAAAAAATCAATAACACAAGAAACGGTGCAATCCATCCCAGGAAACCGTTTCCTTTATTTAAGAGTAAAAGAAGGGGCTGTGCCAATTACTTTTGGGACAGCCCTTTCTTCATTTTCAAACTCACCAACTTTTTGTTTATATTGGTATTTCTTTCTCGTCTTCTATCGTTTCTAAATCCTGTTCTGCAAACCGTGCAATAGATACAACTACATCATCTTCCCGCATCTGCATGATGGACACACCGCGGGCAACACGGTTGTACCGGGAAATGCTTTCAGCCTTGGTGCGCATGACGGTACCTTCGGCAGAGATGACTGTGATCTGGTCTTGTTCTGGTAAGACGACCCGGGCTGCCGCAATTTCACCGATAATAGGCAGGGCTTTTTTGTCGATAGTTAATACGCCCATTGTCGCCCGGCTTCTCCGCGGATATCCATCCAGCGAGGTTCGTTTTCCAAAGCCTTTTTCAGTGATGACCAGTAAATCTCCTCCCTTTTCAACGATATCCATCCCGATAACTTCGTCTTTCTCGCGGAGACGGATGCCGATTACACCCATTGCCGGCCGGTTCATCGGGCGGACTTCTTTTTCTGCAAAGCGCAAGGCATATCCTTTGCGGGTAATCAGCATCAGTTCATTTTTACCGCTGGAGAGATGGACCCAGCCTAAACTGTCATCCTCTTTGAGCTTGATCGCAATTAAACCGGAAGGCCGGACAGAATCGAATTCAGACAGATCTACCCGTTTGATCAAGCCTTTTTGGGTTACCATAGTGCAGTATTTAGCTGCCTTAAAATTTGCCACCGGCACAATTGCGGTGATTTTTTCGTTGGGATCGATTTCCAACACGTTAACGATTGGCAGTCCCCGGCTGATTCTGCTTGCATCCGGGATGCGGTAGGCTTTGGAAGAATAGACCTTCCCTCGGTCTGAGAAGAACAGCACGGTATCCAGTGTACGGGCGGGAATTAAGGACATGACCTCATCTTCATCACGCATGCTGTGCCCTTTCACTCCGATGCCGCCCCGTTTCTGGGAGCGGTAAGAGAGGGCCATCACCCGTTTTATATATCCCCGTTCTGTGATGCTGATCAGTATCGGTCGGTCAGGAACCAGATCTTCCTCGTCAATTTCCTGCGCTGCGTCAGGGGCGATATCAGTCCGGCGTTCATCCCCGTACTTCGTAACTAAATCGGCTAAATCGTCTTTGATGATTTTTAGCTGCTTTTTCTGGCTTTTCAGCAGCCCTTTAAGACCTTTGATTTTATCAACTAACTCTTTATGCTCATCCTCGATTTTCTGACGTTCCAGAGCTGCCAGCCGTTTCAGCTGCATATCCAGGATTGCTTGAGCTTGAATCTCGGTCAGTTTAAAACGTTCAATCAAACTAGTTTTCGCCGAATCTGTATCTGCTGAATTGCGGATAGTTTTGATCACTTCATCCAGGTTGGAGAGTGCGATTAACAAACCATCCAGGATGTGTGCCCTGGCATTCGCTTTGTTCAGTTCAAATTGTGTGCGGCGCTGGATGACGTTCAGGCGGTGGTCAATATACAGCGTTAAGGACTGTTTTAATGACAGCAGCCGGGGTTCATCATCAATTAAGGCCAGCATCTGGGCGCCGAATGTCGTTTGCAGCGCGGTATATTTATAGAGCTGGAAGAGAACTTTGCGCGGCTGTGCTGTGCGTTTTAGTTCAATGACGATGCTCATCCCATCTCGGTCGGATTCATCCCTTAAATCAGAGATGGATTTTATTTTATCCTCCCGGACAAGGCTGGCGATGCGTTCAATCAGGGTGGTCTTTTTTAGCTGATAGGGGATTTCTGTAATCACGATTCTAAAGCGGCCGGCCTGATCCATTTCCTCAATGTGGGCTCTGCCCCGGAGAATAATCCTACCCCTACCGGTCACATACGCCTGGCGGATGCCTTCATCCCCGATAATGATACCCCCGGTGGGGAAATCAGGTCCCGGGATAAACTTTATTAGATCCTCGATGGTTACCTTATCAATTTTATTGTAATTTTCAATCAGGTGATTGATGCCCGCCGCTAACTCGTTCAGGTTGTGAGGAGGGATGTTGGTTGCCATGCCGACCGCGATGCCAGAGGCGCCGTTTAACAGCAGGTTGGGAAGCCGCGCAGGCAGCACATCTGGCTCCTTAAGGGACCCATCAAAGTTGTCTGTAAAGTCTACTGTATCTTTGTCGATCCCAGCCATCATTTCCTCAGATATGGAATCCATGCGGGCTTCGGTATAACGCATGGCCGCCGGTGAATCACCGTCAATGGATCCAAAGTTGCCCTGTCCATCCACCAAAGGATAGCGCATGGAGAATGGCTGCGCCATTCTCACCATGGCATCGTAAACCGCGCTATCTCCATGGGGGTGGTATTTACCCAACACTTCACCGACTATGCGGGCAGATTTTTTATAGGAGCTGCTGGATCGGATGCCCATATCGTGCATGGCAAACAATATCCGGCGGTGGACCGGTTTCAGTCCATCCCGGGCATCTGGAAGCGCTCTGGCAACAATCACACTCATAGCGTAATCGAGGTAAGAAGAGCGCATTTCCTGATCAATATTGATCGATTGTACAGAACCAATATCCATAAAACGATCCTTCTTTTTTTTGGTTACATATTAATGAAAACGTGTGCTGCAGTAAGGGAGCACACTTGCTTTTATTATACCACTTTGCCCCTTGAAATACCGTCCGGCAGCAGTGAGGGGAAGCAGCCCGAGAGACCTTGTTTTTTGAGCCTAGAAACAAAAAAAACCCGGTTTCCCGGGAGTTTTTTTGATAATTTATGGGTGGTATTGTTCAGTTTTCAGCCAGGTACTCGTTGATTGCATTGGCGGCCACTCGCCCAGCGCCCATAGCCTGGATAACAGTTGCAGAACCGGTAACAATATCTCCTCCGGCAAAAACACCCTTTTTGGAGGTTTCCCCGCTTTCTTCATCCACCAGGAAGGTTCCCCAATCGCTGGTTTCTAAATCCGGAGTGGTTTCAGCGATAAACTTGCGGGGCATTGTACCCAGGGCGACAATCACCGTGTCTGCTTCCACAAGGTGTTCGGATCCTTTGATGGTAATGGGTCTTCTTCTACCGGAATCATCTGGTTCTCCCAATTCCATCTTGACGCATTCGATTTCTTTAACATGATTATTCTCATCCCCGATGAAACGAATGGGGTTGGTCAGCAGGTTAAAGATGATGCCTTCTTCTTCTGCGTGATGGATTTCTTCCTCTCTGGCAGGCATTTGATCTCTTGCTCGTCGGTAGACAATGCTAACCTCGGT
>JAUWEC010000164.1 GCA_030608465.1 Chloroflexota bacterium | reverse complement strand
GCGCTACAGCCATTTCGAGGCGCTTCTCTTCACGCGCTTGTTATTAAAAACTCTCATCGACCAAATCCGGGAAGAAAAATTTAATGCGGAACCTTTTGATGATAGCATTCATTTTTCAATAGCCTATCCTGACCGATGGTTAGCAGAAAATGGGGGTAAAATCTTCGATGATTTTTACCACGTGATTCTGGAATGTTTCCCCACGGAAATTAATGATCAGATACATTTTATTCCGGAATCGGAAGGAGTCATACTGGGTCTACGAGATCAAGCTTTATTAGATCAATTTCACTCGCGGGAAGTGAATCTGATTTTAGATGTGGGAGCGAGCAATACAACGGTTTACGCACGGAAATTTAATTCCGAGACAGGTATATTAGATAATATCAATCGCTACGAAGAACCCTTTGGGGGGGGATTGTATGATGCGCTGCTAGCCAAGTACCTCTCAGATGAACTCCAGATTCCAGCCAAAGAACTGACTGCAGATACGTCTGCTTTTATGGCGCTGCGGATCTGGGGACAGCTCCTGAAAGAATCTCTCAGCCGGAAGATCTTGGGCGGGGAAGAAACGGTGGATGATTTGTCCGCCCAGACGGTTACCCTGGTTACGAAAAACGGCCAGGTCTTCAGGAAAAATATCAGTATCAGCCTGGAGAAATTCAGCCAGTTAAATCGTCCGCTGGATAACGCCTTTCAGGATGTTGTCTCCCGGGCGTTGGATACAATGGAGATCGACGAGGATGCAGTCGGACGGGTCATTCTCCTGGGCGGGGGAGCATTACAGCCAGGTATTCTAGAGGGTATTAAATCCCGATTTGGAAAAGACAGGGTTATCTTCCCGGATCATCCGGAAGAAATTATTGTTAGAGGAATAGGATTAGCGTTCACCGGCTCTGTGCCGGAGAACGCGGCCGTAGATAACAAACATAAACCCAGTAAAAAAACGGATTGGCGGCTGGTTCGTGAAGATGGAAACATCGTAGAAATCAAACAGGAAATTATGATTGCAGGCCGGAGCAAGGAAGCTGATATCCCGCTGGAGAGCACTAAGTGTTCCAGAACTCATGCCTTGATCCGTTTAGAGGGTAACGCCCTCACCTTGATTGATCTCAGAAGCAAAAACGGCACATTTATAAATGATTTCCAGGTTCCACCCAGTACACCTCAACAGCTTGCAGATGGAGATCAAATCCGATTTGGTGACCAGATATTCACCGTAGAATAAAATTATTTTTGGCACAGGCCGTCCGCATATTATCCAATCCCTATCATAAGAACCGATTACCCCGCCGGGGTGCTGCGCAAAAATCGCAGTTAGGGGCTTCCCTTCGATGGAGTTTTCCCTGCCTGTCTGCCCATACTGAGCCTGTCGAGGGGCTCAATTCGTCTTCGCTAAGCTACGTTACCCTCGATAAGCTCGGGACTTTGCAGTGCAGGCAGGACAAACCTTCTACAACTTTCGCGAATCCCTTCGGCAAGCCTGTCCTGAGTGAAATCGAAGGGCTAAGGATAATATATCCTGTAAGGCAGTCGGAACTCCAGAACACGATACACGATCGCCCCTCTAAATTAGTAATTTGTATCGGCGCAGATAGTGGTGAAAACGACAAAGGGCTGCCTTTTTTGACAGCCCCTTTTTGATTCATTTATGGGTTCCTGGAGCTTAAAAAGCTCCGGGAACCCTTGTTCTCAAATTTAAAAAAAATTAGATCCAGCCCTGATCTTTGCAGAATCCAGTCAGCCAGGGAAGCTCCAGCCATTCACCCTGGTAAGCTTTGAGTGCGGGATAGATCGTGGCTAACCCCAGGAAAGGCGTGATACATGCTAATACAACCGTAAAGCCAAGAATCAGACTGACGATTCCGATAATAACGCTTGCGCCGATTGCTTGCACCGCATGAAAACGGACAAAAGCCCGGTCTTTCTGAGGCTCCATCACAAGCGCTATAATCGCCAGGATCCATCCCACCCAGGGAATCCAACTCAACATGGCCCATAATTTGTCGTCATTGCTGACTTCTTCATCAGAATGGGGGGTTTTGGTAATTTCTTCAGTCATGTGTGTCTCCTTATTTGTTCTGATATTAGGTAGTTATTTCTTTAAGTGTTTAACGGAAAAATTAAGGTTTAGTTTCAAGTTTGAGCGATATTATTCTACCGGCGTGAGTATCCACTCTGCCAGGGCATTAATTTCCTCAACGGATAATCGGCTGCCAAAAGAGGGCATGGGTCCTGATCCGTTGGTAATTGTTTCGGCATAATGTGACGCTTCCTTGGTAAGACGGTCTGGGAGCAGAGATGGCCCTTTGGCTCCTGAGCGGTCAGTTTTATGGCAGCGCGCACAATTGCTTGAAAAGATAACTGCGGGGTCGATGGCTGCTGGTTCTGGTTCACTATCTTCAGCCGCCGAGTCTGAATCCTCAGCTTTCCCCTGATCATCCTCCTTGACTGCTGGATGAACTTCCGCGTCATTTGGAGGAGGTTGATTAGCTCCGGTACAGGCAGTGAGGAGGAAGATTGCTCCAATTGCTAAAACCCATCCCAATCTATTTCTATTCATCTGATTCCCCAATGGTCTACGAATAATATGAGGTTAACTATACCCCAATCTCCCTGATTTTGTGAGATTTTAACATGTCATTAATATTGATCTCGGTGAAATTATTTCTCCAAAAGATAGGTTTCAAGTACAATTCTAAGTACCCTGTCAGAACCATAATTGTAAATCCGGGATGTGAGTAAATGAAAAGATTAACATCTACCCGTGAAAAAAGAATAGAAGCTTTACAGCAAAATCGATATCTATCCGGCCTGGACGAGAAGATCCTGGAGTACCTGGCTCAAAACACACGCTTGATTTCCTATGACTCAGAAGAATGCATAATCAGGGAAGGGCAGCCTTGCCAGGGGCTGTGTATTGTTGAATCCGGGCGGGTGAAAATATTTAAGAATTCTCTTTCCGGACGGGAAATGATCATCAATGTTTTTGTGGAAGGCGATTCATTTAACGAGGTCCCGGTTTTTGATCAATTGGAAAATCCCGTAAATGTTGGGGCAATTTTAGACAGCCGGATCTGGCTGATTGATGCCCTGACTCTGCGCACAGTGATTTCCGATCATCCAGAAGCTGCTCAGCAAATTATCATCAATATATCTCAGAACCTGCGCAAATTGGTTGACATGGTAGCAGAATTATCATTTTATACCGTTACTACCAGGCTTGCGCGCCTCCTGCGGGATATACCCGAAGATCAGCTGTCAGAAAGCGGCTCCCAGCGTTTGACCCAGGATGATTTAGCTGCCAGGATAGGCACAGTCCGCGAGGTGGTTGCCCGCTCCCTGAAAGAATTAGAAAAATGCGGGGCAATTGAAGTCAATAGGGGGAAGATAACAATCGTGGATAAAGATCAGCTGATGGATTGGGAATGAAATTTGTGGCTTAAGGAAAATTGGCATAAGGGAGCTGAACGATTAGATTAAAAACATCACCGGTAACCGATAATTAATGCATTTCCCCTTTTCTTGGTGAGTTTAATAACAAGAGCCGTTATTCGAAGAAAATAACGGCCCTTTGATTTAATTCCCTTCAGCTATGCTGCACTGCACTCAGAACAGGCAGTACAAAACCCATGAAGGATCCCTGGAACGAACAAGAATTCAGTCCTGTGGAGATTATTGAACCCTCATTGTTTTTGGATAAATCAGCTAAATGATAAACCGCTCACAAAGGCGGCAGTCATCAAGAATATCAGGGCTGGCAGGAGAGTGAGGATGGTCTTTTGTGACAGAATAGGTTGTCCTGCTTTTAGAAATGCCAGCAGCAAACCTCCCAGACCTATCACCGCGGCGCCTAGACCAACCAGGGCGAATCCGGCAGGCATGGCTCCCCGAATGCTGAGAAAAATTGGTAAGAGGAATATTATCAAGCCGGCGATTCCGTGGACCACCGCCAGGATAATTGTGGCAATTCTGTCGGTGACTGAAAACCGGGTGATAACGATCGCTGTAAATCCCACCACACAAATAATGAGATAAGGAATGGTATATTCAACCAGGTGTTCCGAGATGAGTCCCAAAGAAAGGCTGAGGGGGATAAGGGTTGAGACAATAACAACTGCCTGGATCTCAAGCCCTTCGAATCCGAGGATAATCAGCAATAATCCCGCGACCAGCAGTGTGCCAAAACTGACAGTGTAAAACCAGATCGTCAGAGGTTCCATGCCATTCATGCCCCCTGCAATCTGGTAAGCCGCCAGCAAGACTGTCGCCAATAGAAGAATCCGATCAAGGGCAGATATTTTTTTCATTAGTTTAGAATCCTGCGGCGAATAAGAGCAGCATAGAACTCAGCATATACAAAGAGGCGTATTTAAACAAACCAAAAGTGATCCGTTCTGAAGGAAGGGTCAAACTTCTAACGGCTAAGGCCAGCAAACCAATGGATAAAACCGCCATCAAACGCAGGAAGCCCCAGGTCATACCCACTCCATAAGCAGCCAAACCCATCGCCAGGGCAGTCAACACACTGGAGACAGCGATAATCAGGCGAGTGGTTTGATTATTGTAAACACTCGGGAAAGTTGGGATATTTGCAGCCTGGTAATCTTCATGGTAACGTAGGCTGAAAGTGAGGATATGAGTGGGTATCCAGAATAAGACTGCCATGGCCAGGGCAATGCCGACCCAGTCAATATGACCTACACCAAGGACACGTCCGGCCAAAACCGGCATTCCGCCGGAAATCCCGCCCCAGACAATTGACCAGGCGGTTCTCCTTTTGAGCCAGATCGTGTAAACAACCACATCGAAAAACAAACCGGCAAAAACTACAACTCCATAAAGAGGATCTAGCACCAAAGCCCAACTGATGCCAATAACGGAGAGAAATAGCCCAAAGATCAACGCTTCCCGTGGTTTGGTCTCTCCGGTACTCAGAGGGCGGTTGCTGGTACGGGGCATCTTGGCATCGATATCCCGGTCATACCACATGTTCAGTGCAGTGCTGCCGCTGATGGACAATAACAAACTTCCAGTCAGCGCTAAAAGAGTGGATATATTCAGAACGGGGCAGCGAGCGCTCATATATCCCGCCAGGCCGGTGATGAGTAACAAACCGGTCTGGAGGGATTTGATAAGCGGGAAGTATTTTGATTTTATTTGTTTGAAGATTTGTTTCTTGTTTTCCATAAATATTTGTTTTAATCTGGTAATTGGAATAGAAGAAAAAGGTAATTTTCCTTACTCTATTTTACTTTATCTTGGACACATCTGAAACCGACTTGAGGACTGTAGAACTGTGGTCCGGCGCTGTTTTCTTTCCAAACCCGCAGGTCAACTTCATAGGAGTAGAAGCTCCCGCCGCGCATAAAGCGGTAATGTTGATCGGGAAGCTCATCTCCCAGCCACTGCCAGACGTTCCCGGCCATATCGTAGAGTCCATAAGGGCTGGCTGAATCCAGTGTTTCATAAACGTTGCCGTCTATAGTATAGGTTTGACCGTTGTAAAATCCGACCGGCGTGGTATTGCCCAGTTTCCCGAACATCTTTTCAAAAAGATCAAAAGATGAGTAGTAATTGGCATTATTCCCCTGGATTTCCTCACCCCAGGGAAAAGCAAGACCGTCCTCGTTTACGATTTCTGTCCCGCGGGCGGCTTTTTCCCATTCCACCGCAAGAGGAAGCCGTCCACCATAGTATTTACAGAAAGCATCCGCGCCAAACCAGGTTACCATCGTCATGGGGTGGTTGGCATATTCCGGGATAGCGGTAAAAGTTTCCCCGTCGCGGGTCAAACGAACCCCCTCAGAAAAAGGCATGTACAGATGATCCCCGGCTTTGACTTCTTCTTCATGATGTGCACCATGGAACGGATCACCGGGGTAGTATCCACCTACACCCTCTTCGCTCCAGATTTCTTCTCCGGCCTCTTCAGTAAATTCCCCGATGTTAATATCGCCGGAAGCCAATGCCGAGTTCAGGTATTCAGCGTATTGAGCTACGGTTACGTCTGTGATCATGATTTGATAATCATAATCGATCATGGTCATATGGCTTTCCTGCCCGCAGGGAAATTCTCCTGCTGGTACAGAGGCCCAGGAATCGGGATCAACTCCGGTGTCAACATAAGGTGGGGTGATTGAGCTGATATTGGGGGCGGACTGGCAAGCAGTCACGGTTAAGGCTATGAAAATCAAGCTAAAGATTAAGCGTCTCATTGGGAAACCTCCTCAAGGGTCGCTTTGAGTTCTTCCATCTTTCGTTTACCTTCCTCGAGTTCGGCTTCTGCGTTGGTCTTTATCTCCTG
>JAUWEC010000166.1 GCA_030608465.1 Chloroflexota bacterium | reverse complement strand
ATCTGTCAAAACCCATGAAGTTGTTAGAGCAGTTGTTGTCCGCACAGCAAAAGAATGGCGCCGTAAAGACGGCTCAACTGTAAAATTTGATGATAATGCTGTAGTTATCCTGGATGCTGATGGTACGAATCCAAAAGGTACCCGTATCTTTGGACCGGTTGCCCGTGAACTTCGAGAAAGGGGATTTATGAAAATTGTTTCCCTGGCTCCGGAGACAGTCTAGGAAATAAGAAGCAGGAGTGATTGACGTGAAATTAAAAATTCGTAAAGGTGATACCGTAGAAGTGATCAGCGGACGAGCTGCTGACAAAGGTGAACAAGGAGAAGTCCTTAAAGTTTACCGGGAAAAACAACGGGTTACTGTACAAGGAATTAATATCCGAAAAAAGCACCAGGGGCAAATTCAAGCCCAGGGCAGAACAATGACCCCCGGAATTATTGAATTTGAAGGTCCGATTCATATTTCTAATGTGATGCTTGTCTGTCCATCGTGTGGAAAACCCACCCGAGTCGGGATTTCCCGTGAAGATGGAAAAGCCCACCGGGTATGTAAACGCTGTGAAGCGGTGATTGACTAATTGCTGGGAGCGGAAGAATGAGCAGATTAAAAGAGCGTTATCAGAAAGAAGTTGTACCAGGTCTTATTAAAGATCTTGGATTAGAGAATATTATGCAGTGCCCCCGTCTCATGAAAGTGGTCGTGAATATTGGTGTGGGTGATGCCCTTGATAATGGCAAGCTCCTGGATGAGTCGGTTCGTGATTTGACAAAAATTACGGGTCAAAAACCCATCATCAATAAATCTAAAAGAAATATTGCTAATTTTAAATTACGGGTTGGATCAGCTATCGGCACATCAGTCACCTTACGGGGATATAAAATGTGGGCCTTCCTGGATCGATTAATGAATGTTGCCTTACCCCGGGTACGTGATTTTCGAGGTGTATCTCCGAATTCATTTGATGGACGGGGAAATTGCACCCTCGGCATCACTGAGCAGCTGGTATTTCCTGAAATCGATTATGACGAAGTCAGCAAGATTCGAGGATTTGAGGTAACTATCGTTACCTCAAGCCAGGACGACGAATCGGGTCGGGAGCTGCTGCGAAAATTGGGGATGCCGTTTAAGGAGGAAAACCGCTAATGGCAAAGAAAAGCATGATTGCACGGGAAACAAAACGTAAATATAAGGTCAGGGAAATAAATCGATGTAAAAAATGCGGCCGGCCGAGAGGGTATATGCGCCGGTTCGGATTGTGCAGGATTTGTTTCCGTGAATTGGCACTCGAAGGGAAGATTCCCGGGGTTGTCAAATCATCTTGGTAGGTTGGATGGAGGAAAAGTAATGAGTTTTAATGATCCAATTGCTGATATGCTAACGCGAATCCGAAATGCAGTGAGAGCAGAGCATTCTCTAGTAGCAATGCCGAGCTCAAAAATGAAGGTATCCATTGCAAAAATATTGGCTGAAGAGGGATTTGTAAGCAATTATGAAATCACTGAAAATATGAATTCAGCCCATAAAACCTTAACCCTTGGTTTAAAATATGTTGGTAAGCGGCGAACCAAACGTTCTGTCATTACCAACTTAGAGCGGGTAAGTCATCCCGGTCAGAGAATTTATGCAAGGAAAAGTGAGATTCCATATGTTTTGTCTGGAATGGGTATTAACATTCTATCAACCTCAAAAGGTGTAATGACCGGACGTGAGGCGAAAAAACAAGGCGTTGGCGGAGAAATTGTTTGCAAAGTATGGTAGGAGATTTGTGGCCTGGCTTGCGGTATGGGGTTAGGAACGATCAAGGAGAATGAACCGTGTCTAGAATTGGACGTCTGCCGGTTGAAGTCCCGTCCGGCGTGGATGTAAAGATAAATGGATCGCATATAAAGATCAAGGGGCCAAAAGGCGAAATGGAATTTACCTTTTCTCCGAGCATTAACCTCTCCTTCAAAGACGGGGAAATCAATGTCACAAGGCCTTCTGATGCCAGAGAAATGCGATCTTTACATGGAACCACCAGGGCATTGATTCAAAATATGATCATTGGCGTAACGGATGGTTTTCAAAAAGAATTGCAGCTGGTGGGCGTGGGATACCGCGCCGCTATGCAGGGGAAAAACCTGGTTCTGAATGTTGGGTATTCACATTCGGTTGAAATAGAACCTCCCCCAGGAATTGATTTTGAGGTTGGAGACCGGGCACAGCAGATTTTTATCACTGGAATTGATAAACAAAAAGTAGGCCAGGTAGCAGCTGATATCCGAAAAGTTAGAAAGCCCGAACCGTACAAAGGGAAAGGCATTCGTTATAAAGATGAGAGGATCCGCCGAAAAGCAGGCAAGGCGGGTAAGGTAGCGTAATATGGCAAAAAAACAAACCAGAGGGGATGCTCGAAAGAGGCGGCATTTGAGAGTCCGCCGCAATGTTTTCGGGACACCTGAAAAACCCCGTTTGAATGTATTTCGCAGTTTGAACGAGATCTATGCTCAGGTTATTGATGATACAAAAGGTCACACCCTGGCTTCCGCATCAACAATTGATTCGGAACTCAAGAAAAAATTTAAGGGAATGACGAAAAAAGAAAAAGCAAAATTGGTAGGTCAAACCATTGCTGATCGTGCAAAAGATAAAGGCGTTAAAAGCGTAGTTTTTGACCGCGGCGGATTCAAATACATTGGCCATGTCGCGGCCCTCGCTGAAGGTGCCCGTGAAAATGGACTGCAGTTTTAGAAAACGGACCGGGAGAAGGTTATGACAAACGGTTATAAAGATAATCCTGAACAAGAATTAGATGAGAGGATCGTAAATATTGAACGTGTTGCTGCCGTTATGAAAGGTGGACGCCGGTTTTCCTTCAGAGTGACCATGGTAGTCGGCGATCATAAGGGCAAGGTGGGTATGGGTATGGGAAAAGCTAAATCCGTGCCCGATGCCATTCGCAAAGCAGCCGCAAATGCTAAAGATGATATGCATTCTGTAGCAATCTACAATACCACCATTCCCCATAAGGTGATTGGTAAACTCAGCGGAGCAAAAGTCCTGCTGAAACCAGCGTCTGAAGGTACTGGCGTTATCGCAGCTGGAAGTGTTCGGGCTGTTGTTGAAGTTACCGGGATTTCTAATATTTTGACGAAATCATTAGGTAGCAATAATGCGATGAATATCGCCGCAGCCACCATTAATGGTCTGGAGCAGTTAAAAGATCCCTACGAAGAAGCTGCCAAACGGGGAGTTGATCCGAAAAAACTGATTCCCTTCTGGGATCGAGGATAGGACCATGGCAAGAAAGAAAAAATCTAAAATGATGAAAATTACTTTGGTGAGAAGTCCCCATGGGCGATCACAACCACAGCGACGAACGCTGGAAGCCTTGGGATTAAGAAAAATCAACCAAACCGTCGAACGCCCGGACCATCCCAGTGTCATGGGGATGATTGAGCGTGTGAAACACCTTGTCCAGGTTGAGTAAGCAGGTCGGAAGGAATTTATTATGAAATTGCATGATTTGAAACCAAATATAGGTTCAAAAAAGAATCGGAAACGTGTCGGACGTGGTTATGGTTCAGGAACCGGGAAAACTGCCGGTAGAGGTACAAAGGGTCAGAACGCCCGGTCAGGTGGAGGGGTTCCCCTCTGGCATCAGGGTGGAGACACACCTTATTACCGCAGAATGCCGAAAAAACCCGGATTTAAGAATTTTAACCGGGTGGAATACCAGGAAGTGAATCTGGAATACTTGTCAGCTTTTCGAAAGAATTCCGAGATCACACCCGAGATTTTAAGGGAAGTTGATTTGATCGATACCCTCAGCCGTCCCGTGGTTATTTTAAGCCGGGGTGAGTTGAAGAAACCCTTAAAAGTAAAAGCCCACCGTTTTTCCAGGAAAGCCAAGGAAAAGATTGAAAAGGCTGGAGGAACTGTAGAGATAATTGAGGGATAGAGTAATCACTATCTCTATTAGGAATTTAGGAGCTATTTCTTTCCTGAAAGGGATTGAATATAGGAGAGTAGAGAAATGAAAACATCTGCTTGGCGTTATTTGTGGAGAGCAGAAGATATTCGACGAAAATTACTGATCACTTTGATGATCCTGGTAATTTACCGTCTTGCAGCACATGTACCCATCCCTGGCGCTAACCGGGAGGCGATTTCTGCAATTATTACCGGCGGTGGCGCTGGAAGCACCTTTGTGGGCATACTGGATATGCTTTCCGGTGGTACGGTATCCAACTTCTCTGTGCTAGCAATGGGTGTTTACCCTTATATTACATCACAGATTATTCTTCAGCTTCTAGTGCCTATTATTCCTGCCCTGAAGCAGAAAATGGAAGAGGATCCACAGGAAGGAAGAAAGTGGATGGAACGCTGGACTTACATTCTGGCAGTACCTATGGCTGCCCTTCAAGCCATTGGCCAGATCCGGATCTTTTCCAGCCTGGCAGGTGGAATCCAGATCATAGATAATTTTGGGTTTAGCGGCGTTGCGCTGCTCCCCAGTCTGGCGATTATCGCCAGCATGACTGCGGGAACCATGTTTGCCATTTGGTTGGGTGAATTGATCTCTGAATACGGTATTCGGAATCAGGGGTTATCCTTACTGATTTTTGCCGGTATTGTGTCCAGATTACCACAAAACTTTGGCCAAATTATCAGTAATCAGGAAAACCGCTGGATAACGCTGGGAATTATGGTGGCGATTACGGTGCTGATTATTTACGCGATTGTTTTTGTACAACAGGGACAGCGGAACATTCCGGTTATGTACCCTGGCCGCAGAGTTGGAAACAGGCAGTCCATGCCGGTGAAAGGGACATTGCCGCTGAAAGTTAACATGGCTGGTATGATCCCGCTTATTTTCGGACAATCGCTGTTGACATTCCCGGCGATTCTCGCAAGCTTTTTCGTTATCTCTCAGACATACTGGGTGTCCAATCTGGCTACGAACGTCCAGGCTTTATTTGGAGGAACTTCTTCCTGGTATTGGCTTTTATACTTCTTGATGGTGGTCGGCTTTACTTTCTTTTATACCGATGTGTTATTTGCGCAGCAGGATTACGGCACTAACCTTAAACGTGCGGGAGCACAGATACCTGGTGTCAGCCGGGGAGCTCCAACTCAAAGATATTTAACAAAAGTACTACGAAGAATTACATTCCCTGGCGCGTTTTTCCTCGGTACAATAGCGATTTTTCCGTTTATAATCGGTGTTGTTTTGGCTGGTTTAGGTTTAGCTGGATTTAGCGCTGGAGGGACAGGAATCATGCTGATTGCCTCATCAGGCTTGCTGATTGTGGTGGGTGTGGTAAGAGATACTTTCCAGAATATCGATGCGGAATTGAAGCTGCATGGATATGATGAGAAGTTGCTTGTACGTTAATAATTTAATGACCAGTATTCCAGGATAAAGTAAAATGATTCCGGGATTGGATTTGAATGATGATTTCTTATGATAAGCAGTTGATCAAAACCGATGTGGAGATCAAAAAGATGCAGGAAGCGGGCCGAGTTAATGCCCTGGTCTTGAAAGAAATCAAATCCATGATCAAACCTGGTATCACTACCAAAGAACTGGATATAGTAGCGGAATCCATAATCCGGGATCATGGCGGCATACCAACGTTTAAGGGATACCCCGGACCATATCCATACCCTGCGACATTAACCATCAGCATCAATGAGGAAATGGTTCATGGGATTCCGAGCGGCCGAGTGTTAAAGGAAGGAGATATCGTTTCTGTGGATTGCGGAACAACCTTGGATGGGTATATCGGAGATTCCGCTTTTACGAAGGGTGTGGGAGAGATCGGTAAGGAAAAAAGCCGGTTGATCCAGGTTACCGAGGAATCCCTTTATAAAGGGATTGAATATATGCGGCCAGGAAATCACATTGGTGATGTTTCCGCAGCGATCCAGGAGCACGTAGAGAGTCATGGCTATCATGTTCCCCGTAAATATACCGGTCACGGAGTAGGTCGGAAGATGCATGAACCACCCCAGGTGCCCAATTTCGGAGTTCCTGGACAGGGGATCCTTCTCCAGGTAGGAATGACGATCGCAATTGAACCGATGGTGCTTGTAGGAACACCAAAAACCAAGGTGCTTTCAGACCAGTGGACAGTAATCTCGGCAGATCGTTCGCTGACTGCTCATTATGAACATACTGTTGCAGTGACTGCCAATAGTCCGTTAATATTAACCAGAGTCCGGGAAAATTAAACAAAAGTTCCCTAGACTGAACTTTAT
>JAUWEC010000018.1 GCA_030608465.1 Chloroflexota bacterium | reverse complement strand
CCGCTCAGCGGGATGGACTCCGACCTTTTCCCCGCCGCAGTTAAAGAAAGAACTTGGGGTTAATCAGCTCTGGATCAAAGATGAAAGCAGCAACCCCACAGCTTCATTTAAAGATCGGGCCAGCGCCATCTTGGTGGCACGAGCGAAGGAAATAGGAGCGGAAGTAATAGTGACCGCTTCCACTGGCAATGCCGGGGCTGCACTGGCCGGCATGGCTGCGGCAGTGGAACAGGATTCAGTAATTTTTGCGCCTGAAACAGCGCCTCCCGCAAAGATAGCCCAGTTGTTGATCTACGGTGCACAAGTGATCCTGGTGAATGATAACTATGATGCTGCCTACAAGCTGTCCCTGGAGGCGACCGAGGAATTTGGTTGGTATAACAGAAATACCGGCTATAACCCATTTACCGCTGAAGGTAAAAAAACAGCAGCCTACGAGATCTGGGAACAGGTATTGCTTTCAAACCAGCTGGATCGGCCGTTGAGTGTTTTCGTTTCTGTAGGTGATGGCAACATCATATCCGGCATCCATAAGGGATTTATAGATCTTTACAAAATCGGACAGATCCAGCAGATGCCCCGGATTTTTGGTTGTCAATCGACAGGTTCAGCGGCGATTTACAATGCCTATAAATCTGGCAAGGAAGAAATAATCGCAGTATCAGCTGACACCCTGGCTGACAGCATTTCTGTAAATTTGCCCAGCGATGGGTTAAGAGGGTTACGCGCCGCCACACAAACCGACGGGGTATACATCGCAGTGGAGGATCAGGCGATCTTGACAGCAATCTCTGATTTGGGTAAAGTAGGTATTTTCGCCGAACCTGCTGGAGCGACCTCATTGGCGGGGCTGAAACAGGCTCTTCAGGATGGCCTTGTAGGCGAGGATGATCCGATTCTGGTACTGAATACCGGAAGCGGCCTCAAGGATGTTAAAGCAGCTAAGCAAGCAGCCGGAGAAGCGCCAGTCATAACGCCAGTGCTGGAGGAAGTGAAGAAGCTTATTCGAAGCTGATGTCATGAGATTGATCACATCTTATGAAAGGGCAGGTTGATAATGAAAAATACACCAACATATACGATCATTGCTCCGATCTATAATGAGGTCGAAAATATTCCGTTGCTTTACACCAGGGTTTCTGAGGTGATGGCACAAACTGGTGAACCGTGGGAATTTGTGATGGTGGATGATGGATCTTCTGACGGATCTACCGAAGTGATCCTGGAGCTGAAAACCCAGGATGAGAAGGTCAAACCGGTTATCTTTGCCAGGAATTTTGGGCATCAGATCGCTGTTACAGCTGGCCTGGATTACAGCAGGGGAGAAGCGGTGATTATTATCGATGCTGATTTGCAGGATCCGCCGGAAGTAATTCTCGATTTAATCCAGAAATGGAAGGAAGGTTTTGAAGTAGTATACGCTGTCAGATCTAAACGAGTAGGTGAAACCTGGTTTAAGCTCTTCACTGCGTCCGTATTTTACCGGCTTATCCAGCGGATAACGGATGTGAATATACCCATGAACACAGGAGATTTCCGCTTGCTGGATAGAAAAGTTGTCCAGGTTTTAAACGGGATGCGGGAAAAACATCGTTTCCTGCGGGGGATGTCAGTCTGGGTAGGATTTAAGCAAACAGGAGTGGAGTACGAGCGGGCAGAACGATTTGCGGGAGAGACCAAATATCCTTTGAAAAAAATGATCCGTTTTGCCAGCGATGCCATCACGGGTTTCTCATATTTTCCCCTCCAGCTGGCAATGTATCTGGGTTTTATTACAGTTGGTATCAGCATCATCTCCATCCTGGTTGTAATAATACTCCGGTTGTCTGGGTCTCAGGCATTTTTCGGTCAGGTAACCACATTAATCGCAGTTTTATTCCTGGGCGGTGTGCAGCTGATTTCACTGGGGTTGCTTGGTGAGTATATTGGTAGACTTTACGATGAAGCCAAGGGCCGTCCTTTGTATATAACGCGTGAGAATTTGGAGGTGGAGGAGTAAGAGGATAAATCAATAATCGAAGTTAGATTCGTTGCAGGTAAATTAATGTTTATTAGATTGGAAAGGAAAGAAAGAATGATTGACCTTAGAATAGATAAAAAACAATTAGAACGCACCGTAGAGAGAGCAAAGGAACGAAATATCATCATTCCTACCTTTGCCCAAATGAAAAACCCTGACTTGATTCCTGACAGTGTTAAGGAAGAACTCAAGAAAATCAGTCTCTGGGACATCACTGCCCGGAACCTGTTCCGCATCACCTGGAAAAACGAACCGGTTGTGGATGGCGGCAGATACGGTGGTGTGAATTACGTTGAATTACCATCCAGCCTGACCGGTGTGGATGCCAGGATTATAGCCCTGGTCGGTAAATGGTTTCCCACTGGAGCGCACAAAGTTGGTGCAACTTTCGGTTGTTTGGTTCCCCCTCTGGTAACCGGACAGTTTGACCCTACTTACCACCAGGCAGTTTGGCCGTCCACCGGTAACTACTGCCGCGGCGGAGCTTATGATGCTTCTCTGTTGTCCTGTGAATCAATAGCAATTCTTCCTGAGGGTATGAGCCGGGAACGATTTGACTGGTTGGCCAATGTCGCCGGAGAAGTGATTGCAACACCAGGATCTGAGAGCAACGTGAAAGAGATCTACGACAAAGTTTGGGAGCTTCGGGAAACCCGCGATAACATCTTTGTCTTTAACCAGTTTGATGAATTCGGCAACTATCTCTGGCATTACGAGATCACTGGTCATGCAATGGAAGAGGTTCTGCAGGAAGTTATGGGACCAAATGATGAATACCAGGGTTTGACTCTAACCACAGGTTCCGCAGGAACACTTGGCTGCGGTGATTATATGAAACAGCTTTACCCATCTAGCAAGGTGGTTGCTGGAGAAGCGCTCCAGTGCCCAACGCTGTTGGAAAATGGTTTTGGCGCTCACCGCATCGAGGGCATTGGGGACAAACATGTTCCCTGGATACATAACATGAAGAACACCGATATGATAATGGCCATTGATGATAATACTGTGGTTAATCTGGCCCGATTATTTAATGAGCCCGCAGGCCGGAAATACCTGGTTGACCAGGGTGTTTCGGAAAACCTGGTTGGAAAATTGGATCTGCTGGGCTTCTCCAGCATCGCTAATACCGTGATGGCAATTAAAATGGCCAAATATTACGAAATGGATTCCAATGATGTCATCCTGACTGTCTGGACAGACTCCATGGAACTCTATGAGAGCCGCCTCAAAGAGATGCATGAGGAATTCGGAGAATACACAGAAATGGATGCTGCCCGCACCAGTTCCCGGTACCTGGAAGGACTTTCTCCCAATTACCTTCAGGAGCTGACTTATGAGGATCAGCGACGCGTTCACAACTTGAAATACTTTACCTGGATTGAACAGCAGGGTAAAACCTATGAAGAAATTCAATCACAGTGGTATGACAAGGATTACTGGACCAATTTCCAGAAGCAAATTCCTGAAATCGATGAGCTCATAAATGAGTTTAATGATAAAGTTGGTTTAATCTAATTTTTGCCTGAATCGCAATTCGTAATTCTATATTAACGATCCGTAATCATTGAAAGATTACGGATCGTTGTTTTAACAGGTATAATGAAATAAAGAAGGGGGAGATTCGATAATGTCTGAGTTTGTCCCTCAAACTAGTATTCAATAACAAATACAAAAGGGGTGAGATTATGAATATGTCGTATTTGTCTCCGTCTGCGTTAATCCTGGTAGCAATTATTCCCACACCTGAGGATCTGCAGGTTGCCCGGGTACTTGGTTGGTATCGTATTCCAATCAGGACAGCTCCCAGGATTTTAAATGTAGATTTCCTGGCTTTTTATCAACCGGCATCCTTTTTTGATCGGAAATGGAGGATTGAATTTCTTGCGCCGGTCCTCGGCCACGAACTGACTACCAGAATCGACCTGCTCAGGGAAGAAGCGGATCATCCCCGGGCTGATGAAGAATATTTTAAAGTACAATTGGGTCCCATTCAGGTACTGCCGCATCCAATCCCGGCAGGGGAGTGGAAACGCTTCACATTTTTATATACAACCGGTGAGTATCTCCAGCGGGCAAGGAAACTAACTGATCTGACTGTCCGTCCAGGAGAAAGAAGAAGATTATGGAAGGCATTAAGGGATCGCGGAAGTCATATCCCCGCTTACCGAGTGGAGTTGGATAACCTCGATGAGCTTTCGTCGGAAATGCTTTCAGCGCTTCTTGGTATCCCAGGTCATTCAGGCGCTGATCCGACTCCCTCCTGAAATTTTATCTAAAGCTGTCGTCCAGGAGAA
Source organism: Chloroflexota bacterium (assembly GCA_030608465.1). GTDB lineage: Bacteria > Chloroflexota > Anaerolineae > Anaerolineales > UBA11858 > B10-G9. The sequence goes on along the minus strand of JAUWEC010000018.1, from coordinate 17,116 downwards.
GGTCAGTCTGATCCGGATTCCAGTTAATCCCGGATACCCATAGAAGGATATCAACAGCTGGGTGAGAGTTAGAGGTCTGCGGTATAATTTTTTTGGAGCTGAATGGAACTCTTTATTTAATCAGGGAAGGGTAATAGAGGAAAAACAATGGGCACAAGTCTCATTAAAAATGGAACGCTTATCTCTGCAACTGAGACGTATCAGGCAGATATACTGATTCAGGAGGGAAAAATTGCCCTGATTGGCCAGGATCTGGCAGATGAGGGGGCAAAAATTGTGGATGCGGCTGGAAAATATATCATGCCAGGAGGAATCGATCCGCATGTCCACCTGGATCTGGCGATGTTTGACACGGTCTCATCCGATGATCATTACACAGGTCATAAAGCTGCCGCATTTGGCGGGACCACAACGGTGATGGATTTTGTGGAGGATAAAGACCCCGATTTGTTGAAGAATGTTCAAGCCTTACGAGATAAAGCGGACCCCAAAGCAGCCATTGACTACAGTTTTCATCTCAACATCACCAATTATAACGACCGGGTCGCGGCGCAAATCCCAGAGTTGATTCAGGAGGGTGTTACTACATTAAAAGTGTTTACAGCCTACAATAATAGGCTGCGGCTGCAGGATGGGGAAATCTTTCAATTGTTGCGGATTGCTGCTGAACACGGTATGCTGACCATGCTGCATGCCGAAAACGGGGATGTAATCGATGTCCTGGTGGAGGATGCCCTGCAAGCCGGACACACGGAGCCGATCTGGCATGCCTCTACTCGGCCGGCCTGGGGTGCAGTGGAAGCCGTTCTGCGTGGTGCAGCTTTGGCAGCTCAAGCGGATGCGCCATTATATATTGTCCATATGAATACAGCCGGAGGGATAGACCAACTTCAGTATGCCCGGGGGCAGGGGGTCAAGGTGATGGGAGAGACATGTCCTCAGTATCTGTTTTTTACAGAAGAACACCTCAAACGTCCTGACGGCGCCAAGTGGATCTGTTCACCACCGATGCGGACAGAAGTAGATAATGAGCGGATTTGGCAGGGATTGGCGGACAATACGCTTCAAACAGTGGGCACAGATCATTGTCCTTTCTTTTTTGACGGCACCAAAACGATAAATTATGAGGGGGTGGAAGTGAAAATCCCCGGGAAGGAACTGGGGCAGGATGACTTTACAAAGATTCCTAATGGTCTGCCGGGTGTGGCTGACCGGATGCCGATTTTATGGACCGAGGGAGTGGTGAAAGGTCACTTGACTCCCAATCAGTTTGTTGCCTATACCAGTACCAATGCGGCCAAAATATTTGGACTTTATCCCCAAAAAGGGACCCTTGCTCCGGGTTCAGATGCGGACCTGGTAATCTGGGATCCGGAGAAAAAACTGAAGTACGGGGTGGATGTTGCCCACCAGCGGACAGATTACAATTTATATGAAGGTTGGGAACTTCAGGGATACCCTGAGATGGTTTTCCTGCGGGGGGAACCTATAGTAGACGGGGAAAAATGGCTCGGTAAACGCGGTCAGGGTCAGTTTTTAAAGCGGAAACCAAACGCGGAAGTAATCTAAGAAAACACGGATGGAAACGATTTCCTCTGAGGAAACCGTTTCCTATCCAAAACACAAGGGGGTTATAAAAATGTATAAAGAAAAACTTCAATTCAACCAGTATTATCATATGTATAATCGGGGGAATAATAAGGAAGCATTATTCAAAGAAGATCGAAATTACTATTACTTTTTGGATTTATACAAGAAGTATATCTATCCGATTGCAGATCTTTACGCATATTGTCTTCTTCCAACCCACTATCATTTCCTTTTGAGGATCAAAGCTTTAGATGAGCTTGAGGGTATCTATCAAGATGAGAGTCAGATTTGGCGGCAGGTTAGGACATTTTTAGGAACTTACACAAAAGCCATTAACAAAACATATAATAGATCCGGACATTTATTTGAAGGGCGGTACTCCAGGAAGATTGTGCTTAAGGATGAGTACTTCTTCCATTTGATTACTTATATTCATCAAAATCCTCAGACCCATGGCATAGTTTCAGATTTTCGAATTTGGCCGTACTCCTCTTACCATGCTTATAAACGTAAGGATGTAAGATCGGCTGTTGCGAAAAGTGTATTTTCTGATCATGATTTATACAATACAATACTAGCTATACAAGAAATGTACATGACTAATATTAGTGATTTCGATTTTGGTTAAAAGAGGAAACGGTTTCCTTGTAGGAAGCCGTTTCCAAAGATGTTTCAAAGAATAAGCAGCCATTATTTAAGGAAGCCCTTTCCAGAGAGATTTCCAAGGAAGCCGTTTTTAATAACGTTATTCAAGACAATAAATCTACAGAGATAACTGAAAAACTTTTTTCTCAGGGATGAATATGGATAATCTAAAAATTAATGATTTTACATTCGAGTGGGGCACCCGGACTTATGTTATGGGTATCCTCAATCTGACCCCGGATAGTTTTTCCGGAGATGGTTTGGCTGATCTTGATCAGGAGACTGCCCTCCGCCAGGCAAGAGATTTTGTCCGATCCGGAGTCGATATTCTGGATGTCGGTGGTGAAAGCACCCGTCCCGGCGCAGCACTGGTATCTGCCCAGGAAGAGATGGACCGGGTTCTTCCCATCATTAGCCTGCTGGTAGGTGAGTTTGATACTTTAATTTCAATTGATACATATAAGGCTGAGGTTGCGGAAGCTGCACTAAAAGAAGGAGCAGATATCGTGAACGATGTTTGGAGTTTGCGGGCGGATCCGGGGTTAGGACAAATTGCTGCTGCAGCCGGAGTACCGATAATACTGATGCACAACCGCAGCAATCCCAGCAATGCCGCAGTTAAGGAGCAGCTTGGCGGACGTTATATCGGAGTAGAATACAATAACTTAGTGGAGGATGTTAAATCAGAACTGTTGGAGAGCATCTCCCTGGCTCATAAAGCTGGTATCCCAGATCAGAATATAATCCTTGATCCCGGTATCGGATTTGGCAAGACAGTTCTGCAGAATCTGGAACTGCTGGACCGGTTGGGTGAAATTCGAGAATTGGGGTATCCGGTTTTACTTGGCCCTTCCCGGAAATCGTTTATTGGATATACCCTGGACTTGCCCCCAGAGGATCGAATTGAGGGTACAGCAGCCGCTGTTGCGGTAGGGGTTGTCCGTGGTGCGGATATCATTCGCGTTCATGATGTACCAGAGATGATCAGAGTTACCCGAATGACTGATGCTCTGGTCAGGCGTAAGAAAAAATAAAAAAATTCCAGAAGAGAAAACAAAACCTGGGCTGATAACCAGCCCGGGTTTTTGATTTAATTTATTCTTACACCAAGTTAATATTCATACGGTAAAGTGAAAGAATAACAGGTTGAATTGGGAGGCAGGTATGAATGACAATCAGGAGCCAAAGCTGAAAGATACCAGCGGTCCTATTGCGTTTCAAACAGAAATTAAACAACTATTAAACATCCTTGTAAATTCTCTATACACAAAAAGAGAAATATTCATCAGGGAATTGTTATCCAATGCATCTGATGCGTTAACCCAGATGCGCTTTATTCAGCAGACAGACCATGAGATTCTGGATCCATCCCAGGAATTGGAGATCAGGATTGAGATCGACCAGGAAAAGAAGCTGCTCAGGATTTCTGATACCGGCATTGGCATGACCAGTGAGGAGATAAAAATCAATCTTGGTACCATCGCCCAGTCAGGCGCCAGGGCATTCCTGGATGCCACTCAGGGAGATGATTCTGACCTTGTCGATGTTATCGGCAGATTCGGGGTTGGATTTTACTCAGTATTTATGGCTGCAGACTGGGTGAAAGTTACCTCCAAGAGCTATAAACCGACTGAAAAAGCCGCCAGCTGGATTGCTACCGGAGCGGATACCTTCGAAATCGGATCCTCAGACAAAGAGACCCGGGGGACAACTATTGAAGTAAAACTGAAAGAAGATGCGCATGAATTTGCTGATGAATACCGTTTAAAGGAAATCATCAAAAAACATTCAGATTATATTCCTTTTCCAATTTATGTTGGTGAGGATGAAGAACAAACCAACCGCCAGAATGCAATCTGGCGGGAAAATCCCAGATCTGTAGAGGAAGAACAATACCATGATTTTTACCGGCAGCTGACTCTCGAACTGGAACAACCGCTGGAAACAATTCACTTTGTCGCTGATGCGCCGCTTATGATCTATGCCTTGATGTATCTCCCTGCTGCGCCAGATCGGGGGATGTTTACTCTTCGAGAACAGGATGGTTTAAAACTGTATGCCCGCAAGATTTTAATTGAAGAATATTCCAAAGATTTGCTTCCCCCGTATTACCGGTTTATTCAGGGAGTTGTTGATGCGGAAGATCTGCCTCTCAATGTATCGCGGGAGAGTGTTCAGGCCACTGCTGTGATCAATCGAATCAATAAGATCCTGACTAACCAGGTGACACAAAAACTAAAAGAAATGGCAAACAAAGAACCGGATACCTACCTTGAATTCTGGAGTAAATTCGGACAGTTCATCAAGGAAGGAGTGGCATCAAATGATGCCAACAGGGAAGATTTATCTGAACTGCTGCGCTTTCACACCACAACCATTCCGGACCAGTGGTCATCCCTCGATGATTACCTGGAGCATATGAAACCAGGGCAGGTAAAGATTTACTACATTCTGGGGGATGATGAAAGCTCAGTTTCACGAAGCCCGCATCTGGATTATTTCCAGACCCATTGTTATGAAGTACTGACCCTGACTGATCCAGTTGATTCGTTTATGCTGTTAGGATTGCGGGAATATAAGGAATTTTCACTTCAGAATGTTGCCGATTCGGACCTTCAGCTTCCGGATCTGACTGATGAAGACGACGAAGAGGAAAAGAAAGAACAATCCGAACCATTATCAGAAGATGATATTAATAAGCTGATAAGCAAGTTCCAGGAAGCGCTTGGAGATAAGGTCTCTGAGGTTCGGATAACAGACAGGCTGACCAATTCAGTCGCCCGGCTAGTAGATGCTAAAGGATCGTTAGGCCAGGAAATGCAGCGTGTATATCGGATGATGGATAAGGATTATCAGATACCTAAAAAGATCCTTGAAATTAATCCTGGTCATCCAATCTTACAGCAAATTTGTGATCTCTCGGAAGCGAATGTATTAGTAAAGACGGTGATTGAACAGATCTTTGAAAGTGCCTTGCTTATAGAGGGGATTCACCCGGATCCGGCATCAATGATCCCCCGTATACAAAAGTTGATGGAATCTGCTTTGCACCAGGATTGATAAAGAGGTTTGGACAGATTTTATTTCACCGGGATGATTCAATTGGTTCATCCCGGTTTTTGATTAATCCAGTTTGTTGGAAGTAGATTTATCCCCGCCTGTTTTTATCACCAATACCAGGAAAATAATACTGCCGATTATCCCGGCTGCTCCTCCGCCATACCAAATAGATGCAGGACTGATGTTGTCGTTCAGGAATCCACCCAGGAGTGGACCCACCATGGATCCCGCTCCCCAGGTTAAAGCAAGCAGACTCATGTACCTCCCGCGCATATTTTCTGGTGCCCGATTGGCTGTATAGGTGCTGGCTGTAGGAATTACCATTAATTCGCCCACAGTGACAACAATCATACTGATCAGGAATCCCCAGAAACCAGTTCCAAACGCAATGCTGCCCACACCAATGCCGTAGAATAATGTGCCCAGTGACATGATTTTAAGTGGAGAATACCTGGAGGAAAACTACCATCAGGGCATTTGTGGTAGGGATTAAACCGTACAGGTTTTCTGCCAGTCCATAATTTTTCTTAGCGTACGCGCCGAGAAGAATCCAAAGGATGCTGCCGGAGATCTGGCGGAGAGTAAATCCTGCAATAAAACTTGTAAAGATTCGGTCCTTAAAGATATTTTCATATCCCTTCAGATTCTCGACGAATTTCTCCTGTATTTTGCGTGCGGCATCTGGCAATGTTTCAAAGGCAAACAGGGCAATTAATATACTGAAGAAGATCGTCGCTCCGGAAGCGATCGAAAACGTAATTCCATAGGATGTCGCGGCAACCACACCGCCCAACGCAGGGCCAATGGCGATATCAACATTTTTGCTTAACCGGGTCAATGCATAAGCATCTGACCTCTGTTTGGATGGTACCAGATCAGCAATCATGGCATCGGAACCAACCCGGTAAAGCGGTTGAAATATGCCCCGAAGAGCCATCAAGGCCGCATATTGTCCATAAGTGTTCGCTGGAATCATGAGAAGAAAGGTGACCCCATTTACAGCGAGGCTGATGGCCATGGCCCATTTGCGTCCGATTTTGTCTGTGATTGAGCCCGCTATCAGGGACGAGCTGAGACTCATCACGGCATTAATGGAGATCAAACTTGTGATTGTTGTTAGAGGAAGGGTTAGTTCCTCGCTAATGTAAACAACGAGGAAGGGCCAGATCATGCTCATGCCGGTAGTACTTACCAGCATTCCCCAGAATAAAAGCCAGAATTGGGGTGGGAAGGTCCGTAGATAGACCTTTAACTTACTAAGAACTGATATTTATACAGGGGATTTTCCATGAGCTTGTCTGAAGTTGGAACCCGTGAGCTGCGTACTACCAAAATGATAATAAGGAAGGACTGATCACCCTTCCAGCGGGATAATCAGATAATGCCTGAATTGTAATTCAGTCCTCTGCTGATTCAAGAGAGATTATTATCTTCTGGTTTCGCATGAATCCATCCAGCAGGAAAAGTTGTGATCCCTGATCATCACTGGGATCAACAGCCCATCTGGTAATTGTTCGTTTATAATAGGAACCTGACATTATAATCGATGAGTAGTTTTTCCGATCGAATAGAAAACACCAGGGTAGTCTATTGCCAATTTAACTTATATTGAATTATTAATTAAGAGGCAGCGGGTAAATTTTATGACACATATTTTGGTTACTAACGATGATGGGGTAACTGCACCTGGATTGTTTGCTCTTGTGCAGGCATTAAGATCTCTGGGGGAGGTCAGTGTCTTGGCTCCGGATCGCAACTGGTCTGCATCCGGACATGTCAAAACGTTACACCGTCCGCTGCGGGTGCGGGAAGTGAAATTGGTTGACGGCAGCAGCGCATATGCCAGCGACGGGGCTCCATCAGATTGCGTTGCCCTCGCCGCCCTGGGTTTTTTATCGAGTCTTGATCTTGTTGTTTCAGGAATTAACCCGAATGCGAATCTGGGATATGACGTTACCTACTCCGGTACTGTAACTGCTGCGATGGAAGCTGCGATCTGGAATATCCCGGGGATAGCCGTATCCCTGGATAGCCCCGAGAATCATTCAGGAACCCTCGACTACCAACCCGCAGCCCAGCTGGCCCACCGGATCGCGAAAACTGTTCTTAATGGTGGTTTTCCGGAAAAAGTGGTGCTGAATTTAAACGTTCCTTATTTACCGGAGGAGGAAATTAGAGGATTGGAAATCACCCGCCAGGGGCTGCGGGTCTACCGGGATGAACTCATCACCCGGGAAGATCCCCGGGGCGTCCCGTACTACTGGATTGGCGGTGACCCCCCAACGGGTGTCCCGGATCAAGGTACTGATATCGGCGCTTTGCAGGCGGGGTATGCCACACTGACACCATTGGGGCTGGATCTAACCGCAAAAGAAGACTTAGAACAGATACGTAGTATTTTTACCTGATTATGATCCTGTTGGACCTCAAGCACCGATCATTGATTAATAATTCTGGACGCAATTTCTGAGAGGGTTATAATCTTATAAAGTTCCCTTGCTTTTACCAAGAGGATCCCAAAATTCACCATTTAATCAAATCCTTATTGTTGATGGATCATGAATAACAATTTATTTGATCAACTTTCTAAGCTTTATCCCCGACGGATTCAATTTATTGCTGTCGCAGCGGTAGGATGCGCTGTGTTCTTATTGAGTGCTTGTTCACCAAACCTCGGGCAGAGTCCATACACCAGTCTGGCTTCGGAAGAGTCTTTGGAAGTCCCAACAACATTACCACCTGAGCCTGTGGGAACACACAGTTCAGCGAATTCGAGGCCTGCCGGCACCGCAATAGTTGTTGCGCCCACTCCAATTCCAACCGAAGAGAGGACTATTAGTGAAGAGTTGGAGGACTTTCCTTCCGATGGTTTATATTACAATGATTTATTTTTAGATAAGATTCAAATCGATCAGACTTGTTTGGGGGATGGCCCTGAACCTTCAGTTAGTTTATTGGTGGTTGATCTTTCCAGCAGGAAACTCCTGGCTGCTATTCTGCCTGATAAACAAATGCCGGTGGCTTCCGCGTTTAAAGGTCCGCTTCTATTGTACGCGCTCTCAAACTTGGATCCTGAAATATGGGAGAACGTTCCTGTTAAATATTGGAGTCAGGAAGGACAAATCCCTGAAGAGTATCTGCTGATCTTGAGAGAAAACTGGATTCTTTCCAGACTGTACGATATGATCGTCCACAGCTCCAATAAAGCAGCGGCAGAAGTGCTGGTGTATGTCAATGAAAACAGCGCCAGCGATTTAAACCCGATTGAACAATTCAATGCCTGGTCTCAAGAAACAATCGGGATCAGCTCCTCATCTGGGTTGTATGAATGGGAACATGGACCTGCCATTGGACAAACTGATGAACGATTTCGAAATCGGGTTGTCACCGGTCAATGCGGTCAAAGGTATTATTTCAGCAATACCTACTCTGGACGGGATTTAGCGATTTATTATGCCTGGCTGGCGGAAGAGGCTCCCCAACAAATCCAGGTAACCGCTTATGAGATATTAAGTATCATTGAAGAAGAGCCGGGTTTCCTGGAAAACGCTGCGCTTGATTTAGGCGCAAAATCTGTCAGCAAAGCGGGTTATTTCAGCGGCAAGAATACTGGTTTTGTATGGGTGGACTCCGGTTTGATCGTTCTTGCCGATGGTTCATCTTTCCTGATTGTGACAGCTACTCTGAACGCTGCGGAAGTGTTGCCGGGTTTGTATGATTTACTCCGGGAAGTCATTCAACTTGAAACCGGCAGAAATAGGTTGGAAATGATCGCTAGTATTTCCAGACCGGTTTGGGCAGAGCTATTGAAACAAGCTGCCTCGGCCTATGTGGTGGAAAGCTCAGACGAAGCAGATCAAATTGCCCGGAAAATCAATTGGCTACCTGACCAGGATGTGGAAGATTCTTCCATGATGTGTGGACCTTTGTCTGGAGCAATTCTACAAGATGCGGGTTTTTTGCCACCTGATTTTGATCTGGGGCTTTTATGGCTCCCGGATCCAATCCGGAATGGCAGACCCTGGACGCTGTTCAGTAGAGAAGAATTCTATGTCTTTGGGTTTCGATCTCCTTATTTAGCATTGGCTCGGTTTAACTTTCTTCAATTTCCCTTGCTTCCAGGAGATATGATTTATTCCTACGGGGGAAGCGGGACCCATGTCTTTGTAGTCACAGAGGTAGACGCATCTGGCCGAGCCTATACCGTTACAAATTACTGTCTTGGGGAAGATAATTGTCCTATCCGCCGTATGCTTCTTTATGATCTAGAGCAACCGGGGCACGGAGCCTTCTATCATGAGTTTCAGGAGGGGTGGTTTCGGACCGGACAGATGGGGTTTGATGTTCTCAGATCAAAAGAATATCCTCAGGTTTTTTCAGATTTGTATTTTCGTTATTTAATTCCAGAATAGGTTGCTAAATTGCATGTCTAGTCAGGATTTCCGAAACGGGCGAAAGATAATAAAATCAAAGAAGGTCTTGATTGGGTCATTCCTGGTCATCATCCTGTTAGTTTGGTTACACTTCACTCCTCCCGGGCTGCTGGGAAAAACCGACGCGGTGGGGTATGCTGTCTGTCACCGGATAACGTCCCATTCGTTTTATTTTGGTGATCGTCCGTTTTCCTTTTGTGCCCGCTGTACCGGTCAATATCTGGGTTTTCTTTGGGGGATAATAGTTTATTTTACCCAGGCAAAGAAACGGTCTGGCTTCCCACCCCGATCCATATTGGCTTTTATGGGTGTTTTATCCCTCTTTTATCTTTTTGATGGAGTGAATTCAGTACTCCATCTCTACCCCGGATTGCAGCGCTGGTCATTGTATGAACCAGATAATATACTGCGGCTGTTTTCCGGACTCGGCATAGGAATTGTCATCAGTGGGATATTGTATCCGCTCATAGGGCAGTCAATCTGGCGAGATGTGTCTCTAAAGCCTGCGTTCGAGAGATTGAAGGGCTGGGGAATTCTTTTTGGCGGGGGAGTCCTGATTGGATTATTGGTTCTTTCCGGGAACCCGCTAATTCTTTATCCACTCATTCTGCTCACCGCCGCGGGATTGATGCTCTTATTATCCCTGCTGTACGCTTTGATCTGGATCATTTTTGCGAAAAAGGACAATAGCTTTACTTCCTGGCGGGAGCTGGGATGGTGGGGGCTGGCAGGCATTGCTTCCGCGCTGGTGCAGATAGCAGCTATTGATTTTGTCCGCTATCAACTCACCGGCACCTGGAGCGGGTTTTTAATTTACTGATGAGGAAAATCTGCCTGGTTGCTCTTATCCTGACAGTTGAACCGAATAATTAATTTTATTTCTTGGGCGTAATAACTTCACTCTTCTGGGAAAAAAAGCAGCGCTTCATCCGGGGAAAATGAAAGTGTTATCTTTTCTCCCAGCTGGGGCAGATCTCCGTCAGTGTCGGACAGAACAAATTTAAGTAGATCTTTACCAATTTGCACCTGGATTTGGAAGGTATGTCCACTAAATGTTTTGCTCTGCATCCTTCCAGAGATTCGATAAAATCCGGTTGCTTCTGAGTCTCCTAAAACCATCCGGTCCGGACGCAGAAGGACCTGCCCTTGACCGCTAAAGGGCTGTTGTATAGACCAGGTTCCCAGGTCGGTTTTTATGATTGATCCTTCACCAGCGAGTTCAGCAGTTCCATTTAGCAGGTTTGTCATTCCCAGAAAATGAGCAATATAGGGAGAATTGGGATGGTAATAAATCTGCTGCGGAGTACCGATTTGGGCGGTTTTCCCTTCACCCAGAATTACTACCCGGTCGGCAATAGTAAAGGCTTCCTCTTGATCATGTGTTACGTAAAGAGCTGTTTGAGCAGCTCCCTTTAATATATCTCTAAGCTCTCCAATCAATCTTTCTCTAATTGCACGGTCCAGCGCACCTAGAGGTTCATCCAGCATGATTAAGCGGGGTTCGGGTGCCATTGATCGTGCCAAGGCTACTCGCTGTTGTTCTCCCCCTGATAGCGTACTGATATCTCTTTCCTCAAATCCGGGTAATCCAACCAAATCCAACACTTCCTGGACCCGTGTTATGGTCAAATCCCGGCTCTTTCCAGCCATTTTTAATCCGAAAGCGATATTTTCACCCACATTCTTGTGCGGGAAAAGGACATATTCCTGGAACATCAAACCAAAGCCTCTTAGATGTGAAGGAATGCCCAGCAGGGATGTTCCATCCCAGGTACAATCCCCCTGGTCCGGTTCTGCGAGGCCGGCAATGATTTCCAACAGGGTTGTCTTCCCGCTTCCACTGGGACCCAGCAGCGCCAGAATTTCGCCTTTATTCTGCTGAAAGGAAATTCCCTGGAGTACATGATTATCTCCAAATCGTTTGTGAATAGCGAGAATTTCTAAACCTTCCATATTCAACCGGGTGTACAATACAAAAAAAGAATCGGGGACAAATTCGAGTATATCATATCCAGGATTTATCTCCAATTTTGATCTTTTGACGGAAATAATGGGTACATAAAAATTGGGAAGGAAGAAGGAATGAAGATTTATTTTGCCTGTTCAATCATCGGGGGACGTGAGGATGAAGATATCTATCAGCAGCTGGTGGGGATGCTGCTTTCGATGGGGGTTGATGTGCCTACTGCGCACATCGCTGAAACCGGGATCGAGGAGATGGATGCCCGGGAAGATCCCTATGATATCTATTTTCGGGATGTTACCTGGATAGAAGAGAGTGATCTGCTGATCGCTGAAGTCAGCACACCTTCCCATGGTGTAGGGTATGAGATTGGATATGCTCTTGATTTGAAAAAGCCTGTCTTGTGTTTGTACCGCCAGCAGGTTGGGATTTCAAAAATGATTCTTGGTAATCCGCATCCACTGCTCACAGTCCTTTCTTATAAAGACTTGAATGAAGCTGAGAAATTACTCCGGGAATATTTATCTGAAATTCAGGACATACCAAAAGGAAGCAGTTAAGAGGGAACTATCCATTTTCATGGTATTAATGAAGATTAGTATTTAAATTGAAACCACTTTCAATTACGGGAACTTTATAGGAGCATTTTTCGTCTAAAGAGTACTTGGAAAAAATAAAATGATTTGGATTAACTGTTCTCCCCATCTGCATGGGGGATTTAATATGGACGACTTTCCAATTCACTTACCGCATGAATCTGGAGGAGTATACCGATGACAAAGAGAATTGAATCAACCAGACGATTTGGAATGATTTTACTAGCGGTTGTAATGCTGGCGGGAAACTTGCTGGCTTGTGCACTACCCGGTCAATGGGGTGATGGGTCAACCACACCGCAGCCAATCCCTATCGATGATCAGGATCCAATCGTACCTGAACAAGGTGGACCTGTGATGAATGGGGATGGAGATAAACCGGGATTAAGCATTCGTTTGAGTGATGGTCAGTCTATTCCTTCGGTGATCGAGAGATTGGTGCCTGTTCTGGGTGAACCACTCACACAGGAAGAGATCGACGCTATCCTGGCCAGGCTTACACCCTGGGTGGAAGATCAAGGGCTGGAGGTTGATTTCAGGTTGCCGGAAGAAGTGCTGCCACCTCCGCTGACGGGAGAGACAATATCTGAGACTTTCCCTACCTCGACAGAGTTGGAAGGTCCGCAGCCGGTTTATGGTAAAGAACTTGAAGTACTTCGTTTCGCTCCTGAAGGAGATGTAGCGATTGCTCCCTTTATCAGTGTTACCTTTAACCAGCCGATGGTCGCTCTAAATACACTCGAGGCGCTGGCTGAAGAAGATGTCCCTGTTCAAGTAACCCCCTTGATTCCCGGAACCTGGCGCTGGTTAGGGACTAAAACACTGAATTTTAATGCCGACTCTGCGTTATTTGATCGTTTACCAATGGCTACAGAGTATTTGGTGACCATCCCTGCCGGAGTCGAATCCGCTGTGGGGAAAACTTTACAGGAAACAGTGCAGTTCCGTTTTTCAACTCCCCCTCCAATAATTGAGGGTTATTATCCTTCCAGCAGCCCGCAGCCCCTCGAGCCGCTGTTTTTCATCTCATTTGATCAAAGAATTGACCCGTCTGCTGTGCTGGGGAATCTTAAGGTAACTGCCGGAAATTACCCTGTGCAAATAAAACTTGCCACCGAGGATGAAATCAATGAAGATGAAACCCTGAGACGCAGGATTGAGTATGCCGGTGAAGGGCGTTGGCTGGCTTTCCGCGTTCTGGAACCTTTGCCTCCGGATACGTCAATCACAGTTAATGTCAAACAGGGCACACCTTCTGCGGAAGGTCCATTGGTCACGCTGCAGGATCAAACTTACGGTTTTCAAACCTATTCTCCATTAAAGATTGTTGAACATGGCTGTTCCTGGGGAGGGGATGAATGCCGACCTCTGACACCCCTTTATATCCGTTTTAACAATCCCATTGATCTTGATTATTATGATGAGACCATGATAAGAGTTGAGCCGGAATTACCCAATGCTTCTGTAAATATTTATGGGAACACGATCAATATCCGCGGCAATACTCAGGGAAGGACAACCTACTGGGTGACAGTGGATGGAACCGTTCAGGATATATTTGGTCAAACGCTTGGCAATTCTGCCCGGTTAAAATTCAAAATTGGATCCGCTGAACCAGTATTGTTTGGTCCAGATGAAATTTTTGTAACCCTGGATCCGGCTGATGAGAATCCTTCCTTATCTCTGTTTACGATGAATTACACAAAGTTAAATGTTGAGATTTATTCTGTGGTACCTTCAGATTGGCCAGATTATATCCAATACCTGCGGGATTTCCAGCGGACGGACCTCTTCCTCAGCCCTCCGGGAAAAAAGTTGTGGGATGGAGCTCTGCCAATTGAAGCGCCGTCGGATAAACTCACCGAAGTTTATATCCCGATTGCAGAACACATGACTGGAGAGTCCGGGCAGTTTGTAGTTATTGTTAAACCACCCAAAGGTTTTTTTCAGGAGGACCGTTACTGGGAAACTGTTCAGGTATGGGTGCAGGTGACCCAGATCGGATTGGATGCGTTTGTGGATCACAGTGAGATGGTGGTCTGGGCAACCGATCTAAGAACCGGTGCACCAATACCAGGTGTTGAGATTCGGACAAACTCCGGAAATATAATTGTTGATACTGATCAGAAAGGTGTGGGAAGATTTGATATTCCACCGGTAGGAATTTCCTATCTCGTTGCTGAGCAGGGAGATGATCTGGCGTTTCTGCCTCCTTCCACCTATTACTGGAGTGACGGCAGTTGGAACCAGCGGCCGTTGTCAGATGAGCTGCGCTGGTATGTCTGGGACGACAGGCAGATGTACAAACCTGGCGAAGAAGTTTATATCAAAGGTTGGATGAGAAGGGTAGGGACCCATGAATCCGGTGATGTTGAGCTTGTTGGTGACCAGGTAAACCAGGTTTCATATCAGGTGATCGGCCCGCAGGGGAATGAGTTAGGAAGCGGGCAAACTGAAGTGAATGCTCTCGGTGGATTTGATTTCCACTTTTCTATCCCGGAAAATGCAAATTTAGGCTACACCCAGCTGATCCTGCATCCAATTGGGAATATGGCAGGAATATCCTATACCTATCATTACCATAATATTCAGATACAGGAGTTTAGACGTCCTGAATTTGAAGTGACAGCCCGCAACGAAACCACCGGGCCTTACTTTGTAGGGGATCAAGCAATGCTGGCAGTAGAAGCGAAATATTATGCCGGAGGGCCTCTACCCAATGCGGAGACAAACTGGTATGTAATGTCTTCCCCGACCAACTATCAGCCACCAAATTGGTCTGATTTTACCTTTGGTTATTGGACTCCCTGGTGGTTTTATGATTATTACTACAATGGGGATGGTGGATCATCGGGTGACACATTCGACGGCAGGACTGATTCATCTGGTAATCATTACCTCAGGCTGGATTTTGAATCTATGGAAACCCCACGGCCGTACAGCGTGATCGCGGAAGCGACGGTATTTGATGTCAACCGTCAGGCCTGGACAGGATCTACCAGCTTAATGGTACACCCGGCTGATTTATATGTCGGACTGCGCTCCCCACGGTATTTTGTTCAGCAGGGGCAGCCCCTGGAAGTGGATTTGATCGTAACCGATCTGGACGGCAGCGCTGTTGAAGATCGGCCCGTTCAGGTCAAGGCAGCACGGTTAGAGTGGAAATACAAGGACGGACGCTGGCAGCAGGTAGAGGTTGGCGTTCAGGATTGTACAGTTGGATCTAAATCAGAACCTGTCAGCTGTGAGTTCGAAACAACCATCGGGGGTCGTTACCAGATCACAGCTGTAGTAACTGATTCCGAAGGACGGCAGAATCAGAGCCGCTTTACCCGCTGGGTGAGCGGTGGGCAGAGACCGCCAGCCCGGGATGTGGAACAGGAGCAGGTCACCCTGGTTCCGGATCAGGAAACTTACCAGCCTGGTGACCTGGCTGAAATCTTGGTGAAGGCTCCTTTTAGTAATGGCGAAGGATTATTGATCATCAGCCGCAATGGGATCATTTCAACTAAAAGTTTCACTATGGACGGCAGTAGCCAAATTCTAAGGATCCCAATTAAAGAGGCTTACATCCCCAACCTGCATATTCAAGTAGATGTGGTTGGGTCCGTGCCGAGGAAAGATGATGTGGGCGATATCCTTGAAGATGCTCCTTCCCGACCTGCCTTTGCATCTGGAAATCTGAACCTGTCGATTCCGCCTTTAGAACGAACGCTGGATTTGCAGGTTGATCCTCGCGATACCGAATTGGAACCGGGAGCATATACCTGGCTGGATGTGGTTGTTCGGGATGCTTCTGGTGAACCCGTTGCAGATGTTGAACTGGCTGTGGTAGTTGTCGATGAGGCCATTCTCGGATTAACGAACTACAACTTATCTGATCCATTATCAGTCTTTTACGCGACCCGACCCTCTGATTACAGCAGTTATTACACCCGGTCCAGCATTGTGTTAACAAATCCTGCAGCTCTTTTAGAGCAGGCAGTAGACAATGCTAGAAATATGCCCCAGTCAACCATGGTATATGAAGGGGTAGCGGAGATGGAAGAAGCCGCACCGGCTATGGATGCTGATTTCGCGGGAGAAGCCAAAGGCATGGGAGGGGGAGAGGAACCAGGAGCAGCCATTCAAATCCGGATTGATTTTAATCCGCTGGCGATTTTTGCCCCGGAAGTGCATACCAACAGCAACGGCCGGGCAGCGGTTAAGGTTAATCTCCCGGACAACTTAACCCGCTACCGGGTGATGGTGGTGGCAGTTGATGATAGCGGAAAGCAGTTCGGTTCCGGTGAGGCTAGTATTACCGCCCGGCTGCCGTTGATGGTCCGTCCTTCAGCGCCCCGATTCCTGAACTTTGGTGATCAGTTTGAGATGCCTGTAGTGCTTCAGAATCAAACTGATGAAGCGCTTGAGACAGAGATCATCATCCAGGCAAGCAACCTGGAGCTGGATGGAGATATGGGCCTGCGGGTATCAATTCCCGCCCGGGACCGGATTGAAGTTCGCTTCCCAATGTCTGCAGATATGGCCGGCACAGCCAAGTTCCGCGTCGCTGCTGTATCGGGAGATTTTGCCGATGCTGCAGCTGGAGAACTGCCGGTATATACCCCGGCAACAACGGAGGCCTTTGCAACTTACGGCGTGATTGACCAGGGTGCGATTGTCCAGCCCGTAGCGAAACCAGAAGATGTGTTCCCGCAGTTTGGCGGATTGCAGATCAACACTTCTTCAACCGCGCTGCAGGCGCTGACCGATGCGGTGATCTATCTTTACTCATATCCCTATGAATGTTCAGAGCAGATGGCATCCCGAATTCTGGGCATTGCTGC
>JAUWEC010000058.1 GCA_030608465.1 Chloroflexota bacterium | reverse complement strand
CTTGTTCAAAGAAGCACCGAAATCCTCCCGGAAAAAATGGTCATGGAAAGAGAAAGAACCAGTGCTGAAAAAGACTGAACTCAACCCTATCCATAAAAAATTGGAAGCGAGGCTGGTTCCCTTTGCGGGTTGGGAAATGCCGGTGCGGTATTCTTCCGTGATGGAAGAACACCGGGCCGTCAGGCAGACTGCTGGATTGTTTGATGTCTCCCATATGGGTGTATTTGAGATTTCAGGACCCAATGCGACTACTTTCCTGGATGCTGTTTTCTCAAATTACGCAGCCTGGCTCAAAGATGGGCAGTCCATGTATGGATATTTCCTGGAACCTGACGGCAGTGTTGTGGACGATGGCATCATTTACCGGATCCGATCGGACTATTATTATCTGGTAATTAATGCTTCAAATGAAGCGAAGGACTGGGATTGGTTAAATGCAGTTAATGAGGGCAGGGTGGTAATTGACCACGAACGTCCCTGGGTTCAGGTCGAGGCTCCGGCAGTTTTGAGAAACCTTAAAGATCCCAAGACCGGGAAAAACCAGAAGCGGGATATTGCTCTGCAAGGACCGGCATCGATCAAAATCCTTCAGACGATGACAGATGATCCATTGTTGAAAAAGGTCTTAGCCCGCATCCGGAGAACGGAGTTGATCACCTGTGAACTGCAAGATATCCCCCTGGTGATTGCCCGTACAGGTTATACCGGCGAATCATGGGGATTTGAACTCCTGGTGCATCCGGAAAATATGGAAAAACTCTGGAATACCATTTTAAAAGTAGGGGAACCTTATGGCGTCAAACCAACTGGGCTGGCTTGCAGGGATTCAACACGGATTGAAGCAGGTTTGCCATTATATGGACAAGAGTTGGCTGGACCGTTATCTATCACACCAGTGGAAGCTGGATTTCCTGGCTATATTAAGTACCATAAACCATTTTTTATTGGCAGGGACGCGCTGTTAATCCAGGAAGGAAAACGTTCGCGGGAAATCATCCGTTTTCGCTGCAATCAGAAACGCTGTCGCAGACCAAACACCGGCGATCCTGTTGTGGATGAAAGGGGGATAAAAGTAGGCAAGGTAACCAGTTGTTCCTTGGACGTGCAAGGTTTTCTGCTGGGTTTGGCGTTGGTCGATAAGCGCTGTAATAAGCCCGGACTCCCGCTCAGTGTGTTTCCCTTGCATGGAAAGTCTCTCCAGGAAGGATTACTTCAGGAGAACAAAGTTGCTCTTCCGATAGACATCACGGTTATTACAAGATTCCCGGAAAAAGAGGGGATTATCCAGACCTGGATAACCGGAGAGGACTGAACAAAGTATAAATCTGATCTGCCCTACCAACTGCGAACCCTGGTCATGGTACGATATTCGCTGTTGAGTTCTTCTAGGCAGATGAACCTATTATCTCAGGAGGATAGAATGGATCCTATTATTTTTACAATTCCCGGCACTAATTTTTCTTTGCATTGGTATGGTGTGATTATGGCGGTAGGCATTGTCCTGGCCGGGATGATTGCCGAATGGGGAGTCCGGCAGCGGGGAGAGAATGGAGACCATATTTGGGAACTGCTGATCTGGGGAGTTCCTTTTGGCATTGTTGGCGCCAGGCTCTGGTATGTACTGAATGATATTTTGGGAGGAGGCCGGTATTACCTGGACAATCCAATACAAATACTCAACCTGCCAGAAGGTGGGCTGCATTTTTATGGCGCTGTTTTGTTTGGTGCTTTAGGAGCTTATTTATACGTAAAAAGAAGCAAGCTGGATTTCCGTTTGTTCCTTGATGCTGCTGCTCCAGCTTTATTGATTGGTCAGGCGCTGGTCAGGCCGGCGAATTTTATCAACCAGGAACTTTACGGTCATCCCACGGATTTACCCTGGGGAATAGCTATTGACGCGGCACACCGCATGGGGCCCTGGACGAATACTGTTTTATATCCGGTAGACAGCACCCGGTTCCATCCGGCTTTTGCCTATGAAATGCTCTGGAATTTCCTGGCTGCTGGCATCCTGTTATGGATTGCTTTGGAGTATAAAAACAAAATCAAACCGGCCTCCATCTTTGCCGGTTGGCTGGTTCTGGAAGGATTCGGCAGGGAGATCATTGAGTTCTTTCGTCCTGATCAACCCCGATTACCGGGAACAGATATCAGCTATTCCAGAATTGTTGCTGGAGTGATGATCGTGATCGGGATATTCTGGCTATTAATTAAGTACGAGGTCATTAAAATTCCTTCTCTTAAACCGGGTCCGAAAAAATATTCACTATCTCCCAGGGCAGGGAAGAAAAAAAAGGCATAAATTAAAGCAGCATACAACCCCATGATGTTAATGAAAAAGGAGCTGACTTTTTAGACAGCTCCTTTTTGGTAAACCCTTGTCAATTGTTAGGTTTCTAGGGACAAGTGCAGTAGCTTGCTGATGTTGCCCCAACCCCGCTCCAGGTACCTCCGGCTGCGATGCATTGGTCCTCGGGCAAATCTTTAGTGCAGGGGATAGGAGTGGGCGTTTTGGTGGGTTTTAGCGACACAGGTGGAGATTTCTTAATTTCCAGCGATCCATCATCCAGATCTTCACAGTCTAACAGGTATTTGGCCATCCAGCCCGTAATCTGGGCTTCATCCTGGCCATAGTAATACCCGGGTCGGTCCGGTCCGGATTTTGCCAGGACCTCAAAAATGTGACCTTTCAAGAATCCTGTAACCGTGGGGTAATCTGTACTGCTTGGCCCCGTCCGTAAAAATGCATCTCGATTTACAATACAGAATCTTCTGGCAGGCTCGGCTGCTGCGGGAAGGAATTGGTAATCCCAGCCGAAGTTGATATCCACCAGGTCTTCATTTGGTGCAGGGTTGATTTCGACTTCTGCCGGAGCAGCTCCTCTGACCGGGTAAGTCCAGCTGCCGGGTAAGAGGATGGTATCGTTGGGCGGTGCCAGGGCATCGATCTCAATGCAGTATGTACCGCTAAACAAGACTGGGAATAAATATTCACCGTTTGTATTAGTTATCGCTTCAGTCAGAGTCAAGCTTACAGGACAGGGTCCGGTACCCATCCTTAACTTCAGGCCTGGGATACCTGGTTCTGCTGGATCGTAGATACCATCCGCTCCCAGGCTTCCTCCACCAAGGTCAATACATCCTGGAGGGGGAGTAGCTGGGGGAGAGTAGGGCACAGCGCAGAGATCATGCCATACTATTCCACTGGCGGATGCATCTGGTCCAGCAGCTACCATATATCGGAAGTTGATATCTTCCAGGATATCCCCTTCCATGATTGTGAGGTCCATAGAAGTTGGGTCGGCGGTTTGCTGCAGAGGAGAAGGAACCAGGCAGTAGTCTCCCGGATCGATCTCAAAAATTTCGTAGAACCCTGCACTTTCGGATTCCACAGTGATGATATCGCTCACACCCGGGCAGGGACCTTCTTTCAACGTTAGCAGAGCGCCTGTCACAGCTCCTTCCCCTGGATCCCTGATGGAGTTGTCATTATCGTCAATGTAGGTCCATCCGCGGATGATGCCCTTGGTGCTCAGGTTTTCGTGAGCGCCGCGGTCACACCAGGGACCTTGTGGCCTTGATGTCCCGTGTTGGTCAATAGCAGTGCAGCGATCAGGATCTCCTGAATCAATAGCCGGGCTGCCAACTCCCAGGGCATGGCTGGGCGCCATGCCAGCATATGCTGCCAGGGGTTCCAACAAGGGGTCTGTTGAGGGTAAATCATTCCATCCCGCGAAACCACAGGTCCCATCGTTTTCAATGTTATGACCCTGGGAATCCAGCGGCAAACCAGCACAGTTGCCGCCCACATTGTATGCCAGGGCAGAACTGCGAATCTTAACCTCAGATCCACCATCCACTCGAATACCCTCCGGGTTGTTATCTGCAACTGTAATGAAGGTTAACTCCAAGTTACTGGTGTTATAAATGCCTCCACCTCCCAGACCCCCAATGGCAGTATTGTTACTGATAGTCGTATTCTTCATCAGTAAACCTGCACCCGGAGCTGGTCCCATATTGTAGGCACCACCTCCCGCACCACCTGTTGCTGTGTTGTCTGTCATCCCACTCTCGTAAAAATGAATCATGCCTTCTTCGTTGAAGACTGCACCACCAAGGTCAGCAGTGTTGAGGGTTAACCAGGTATTCGCAAAATATCCTGCCCCACTGGTCCAGTTAAAAACCCCGCCCCCGTTACCGACCGCCTGGTTTTCTTCAAAGTAAAGATCTACTCCATCGAAGAGGCCATTGTTCCAGATTCCGCCGCCGTGTAATCCCGCTTCGTTCATTCTGAAAGTAGAGCCATTTATTTCTGTTGTTGCGTTGAGGCCATTCCAAATCCCTCCGCCGTGGTAGTCAGCTTCATTTCCAATAAAATTAGTATCTTCTATTGTCAGTAGGGCGTTTTCATAGTTATAAATTGCTCCGCCAAATCCTGCGGTATTGGCCAGGAATTGTGCTCCAAGAATTGTGAGTTCTCCGGTATTAAATATACACCCTCCCATGGCATCCCCCATGCCGCCAGGTGGTATGGCAACGCTGTTGTAATTGCAGGTAAAAGAACTTAACGTGAGCACACCTTCATTTATCAACCCTCCCCCAAAGATTGCAGATCCACCAGTTAGCCAGATATGATCAAATGTCACTGTTGCACCTGAGTGGATGTGAAAAGATCGTTCTATGTTTCCATGAACTGATGGGGGGGGGAGAGTTCCAATGATGGTAACGTCTTTTGTGATGTCCAGGTCACCTGTTTCACCCGCGTCTTCATCAATACCAGGAATGGTTAGCGAATACCCTCCAACTGGTAACGTTATGGTATGCGGTCCAGGGCAGTCATTGGCGTTTAGCACCGCTTCCCGCAGAGAACAATCTGAAGGGTGGCATACACCATCATTTGTATCCGCTATTTTTGTGACAGTATAGTTTACAGCACAATAGGGTGTCGGTGTACAGGCAGAGAATAGGAGGAGGAGAGATCCCAATAATAAAAGTAACCACCACTTGGACTGAGGTTTCATCTTACAGCCTCCTTTGGCTTTCAGAAATAAACTTCAATAATTCCCGGTTTTTAGAAACTTTTATTGTTTATTTACGTATAAAATAAGAGAAGGGACTAGGAATAACCTTCATTTTACCAAACTTCCTCAAGGTATAAGTTCAATTATTGGTTTTTATACCGGTTTTTTATTTGATTGTTTGAATTTCGGTACAGCGTGTTACGATGAAGATAGGTTTTATTGCCATATACTTTTGCAATTTTAGATTAAAGGAGAGCTGTAATGAATAAAGAAAGACGAACCAGCATCATCGGAGGCGCATTATTGATCATAGTTGGTGGGGTATTGTTTGCCGCCCAAATCCTGCCGGATTTCTTACCTAATATCTGGGATATTATTTCCTGGCCCTGGGCAATTATCGGCGTGGGGCTGTTTCTATTTGCTCTGGGCGCAGCCCTCGGTGAACCGGGATTAGCTGTTCCAGCAATCATCGTCGGCGGGATTGGCGGGATCCTGGCTTACCAGAATTACACTGGCCATTGGGAAAGCTGGTCTTATTTGTGGACCTTAATTCCGGGTTTTGTCGGCCTCGGTATTGTACTGATGAATTTACTGGGAGGAAAAGGGGAAGGATCATTTAAAGACGGCGGCACACTGATCTTGATCAGCCTTATGCTGCTGGCAGTGTTCGGATCATTCTTTGGTGCCATTGGACTGGGTGGTAAATACTGGCCTGTGCTGTTAATCGTGTTGGGATTGGTCCTGATGGGAAGAACTTTATTCAGAAAAAATAAAACCGTTCAATGATTTGAGCAGTTAGGAGGAGGAAATATCTATGCGTACCAATCGGATGTTCTGGGCAATCTTACTGGTTGGGCTGGGGTTTTTATTCCTTGCTAATAACCTGGGATTGATGAGTGTTAATGTCTGGGGCTTGATTTGGCCGGCGTTCTTAATCCTGCTGGGAATCTCATTCCTGCTGGGCAACGCGCGGGGTTCGGAGGAAATGGTTCTTGAAGAGGGATCCATCGATCTGGAAGGCGCTGAAGGAGCTACAGTTACGGTTAAACATGGCGCGGGAAAATTGACAGTAAACAGCAGCGCGGAGAGCGGAACGCTGGCTTCCGGAATGTTTGCCAATGGATTGGATGCCCGTGTAAAACGGGATGGAAATCAGCTTATCGTAACAATGCAGCCTCAAAGCCCAGTATTCCCGGATGTGATGTTCCCCTGGAATTGGACCACTGGTAAGGGTTTTCAGTGGGATTTTGGTTTTACAAAAGATATTCCCCTTAACCTGGTATTTGAAACCGGAGCAGTTGATGCTCATCTGGACCTGGCAGGCCTGCAGGTTAAAGATCTGCTGTTGAAAACAGGTGCCAGTTCAACCAATCTCACTCTGCCTGCCGCTGCGGGCTTAACTCAGGTGAAAATTGAGGCTGGAGTAGCTGCAGTGAACATCCGGGTACCTGAAGGTGTAGCGGCGCGGGTAGAAGCCGAGGTTGGATTAGCTTCCGTATCAGTAAATCAAAGCCGTTTTCCGAAAATAAATGGGTACTATCAGTCTGCAGATTATGAAAACGCTGAAAACAAGGTGGATATCCGGATTGAAACCGGATTGGGCACCATCGAGATCCTGTAATGGCTGTACCAGAGAGGAATACAACGGAAAAAAACAAGAATTATTGAGAGAAAGATGATGCTTCAAGAGTAAATACCAATATAATCAGTCTGATCGATGGATAGGGTTCAGTCTCGAATTCGGGTGAAATTAAAGTTGTTCCCCAATCCTGGGTGTTTAGCCGGCAGGTATATTCTTATTGGGTGCTTAAATAAAAAAAGCGAACAAATAATCCAGAGAAATTTGAATTCATTTCTTACGAGGAGTTTACTAATGGTCGAGATCAAGGAAGAACCCAATTGTGCAAGCTGCCCCTTACGGCAAAAAGCGGAAGAGAAACCGAACTCACTGATGGGTAGATTCTGGCATTGGCATACAACCTGGTGCCCGGGTTGGAAAACTTACCAAGAGTACCTGGCCAAACAGGAAGATTAAGGGAGAGTTTCTAAAAGAGAGGAAGACCAGAGCTGATCTGGTCTTCTTTGTATTAAATTTCGATGTTTTACGGACTAATTATTGCACTTAATGAACCATAATTCCAGCAATATTTATTAATTTTTCTTTTTATCGATTCATACATTTTATTAACGCCAGCTTGTTATAATATCTTCAGTGCATAACATACAAATAATTGGACTTGCTTTTATTCCTCCTGGTTATATTCAAACTATATAATCGGGAAGATAAAATGCTCGTGACAATATGATCAAGAACAACTGCCAAGGATGGTGTTTTTATGATGCGATTTGACCGTTTTACGGAACGGGCGCAGGAAGCAGCCCAGCGCGCTGCTGAGATCATCCAGCGTTATGGGCACAACCAGATAGATACAGAACACATTCTTCTGGCTTTAATTGAGCAGCCGCAAGGTGCGATTTCACAAATATTACAGAGTCTTAATATCCAGGGTGCTGATTTAAGTGAACGACTGGATTATGTTCTGAAAAATACCCAGAAAGCGAGTATATTTGGCAGCCGAGGCGCAGGACAGGTATTTATCACACCCCGCGTTAAAAGAATTGTGGATGTGGCCAACCAGGAAGCCAACCGCTTAAAAGACGAGTTTATTTCCACAGAACACCTCTTTTTAGCGATTTTGGATGAAAAAAACACCCCGGCAGCCCGTTTATTGAGTGATGAGGGAGTGACAAAAGACCGGGTCTATCGGTCGATCGAGCAAATTAGGGGCGGCCAACGGGTAACAGATCCCAGAGCAGAGAGCCGCTACAAAGCACTGGAAAAATACTCCCGCGATTTAACCAAATTAGCCCGGGAAGGTAAACTTGATCCGGTGATTGGACGTGATGCAGAAATCTTGCGTGTGATCCAAATTCTATCCCGCAGAACAAAAAATAACCCGGTGATGATTGGTGAGGCAGGAGTAGGGAAAACCGCCATCGTGGAAGGCTTGGCACAAAAGATCGCTGCCAATGACATACCGGAAATCCTTTCTGGGAAACGGGTTGTGGAGCTCGATTTGGGCGCAATGATTGCTGGTTCCCGTTTCCGGGGTGAATTTGAGGAGCGGTTAAAAGCTGCCATAGATGATGTGGAAAAAGCTGAAGGGGAAGTGATCCTCTTTATCGATGAGCTCCACACTGTGGTCGGAGCTGGTGCTGCCCAGGGTGCGATGGATGCTTCAAATATGCTGAAACCGGCTCTGGCCCGGGGTGAACTCCGGTGTGTAGGGGCGACAACTCTGGATGAATATCATAAATATATTGAAAAGGACAGTGCCCTGGAAAGGCGATTTGCTCCTGTATTCATTGAAGAACCCTCCGTTGAAGAAACAATTCAGATGCTGGAAGGATTAAGAGACCGCTACGAGGCGCATCATAAAGTCCGTTTTTCTGATGAAGCCCTGCGGACGGCTGCAACTTTGGCTGACCGTTATGTCACAGACCGCCATTTGCCTGATAAAGCTATTGATCTGATGGATGAAGCAGCGGCCAAGTTGCGAGTTGCCTTATATTCGCTCCCTCAAGGACTGAAGGAAAAACAGACTGAAATTGAGCACCTTAAAAACGAGGAAGAGGTTGCCGGTCAGGAAAGAGATTACGAAAGAGCTGCTACCATGCAGACTCAGCGGGTTCGTTTGGAAGAAGAATTTTATAAAGAGCGTGAAGCCTGGGAAGCAGAACATGAACTAGATGAAGTGGTAGATGAAAATGATGTGGCTGAAGTAGTTTCCCAATGGACAGGCATCCCTATGACCCAGATGCTGGAAGCTGAAGCTGACAAACTGCTGCATATGGAAGAAAGACTCCACGAACGGATTATCGGCCAGGATGAAGCAATCACGGTAATTTCGGATGCAATCCGCCGCGCTAGATCAGGGCTGAAAGATCCCAAACGTCCTATCGGATCCTTTATCTTTATCGGACCGTCCGGTGTTGGAAAGACCGAATTAGCCAAAGCGTTGGCTGAGTTCATGTTTGATGATGAAGACGCCCTTTTGCGTCTGGACATGAGTGAATATCGGGAACAGCATACAGCCTCCCGGTTATTTGGCGCTCCTCCTGGTTATGTCGGTTATGAAGAGGGCGGACAGCTGACCGAAGCAGTCCGCAGACGGCCGTACCGGGTGATCCTGTTTGACGAAATTGAAAAGGCCCATCCGGAAGTATGGAATACACTGCTGCAGATCCTGGATAACGGTCGGTTAACGGATGGTCAGGGGCGGCAGGTTGATTTCCGCAACAGCGTCCTGATTATGACCAGCAACCTGGGAACAGAATATATCAGCCGCTCTGGCAGCTTGGGTTTCCTTGACAGTGCTGCCAGCGATAAAGACATCGAAGCCAGAGACAAGATCGACAAAGCGCTGAAGGATGCCTTCCGGCCGGAATTTCTGAACCGAGTTGATGAGATAGTACTCTTCTCTCAGCTGACCAGGGAACAAATGGTTAAAATCGTTGACCTGCAGCTGAAAGATGTTGAACAGAGGCTGGCTGAAAATGGCTTGGAGGTCTCATTGACCAAGAAAGCCCGCGTGTGGCTGGCAGAACAGGGCTATTCTGCTGATTTTGGAGCCAGACCATTAACCCGGGCACTCCAAAAATTTATTGAGAGCCCACTTTCAAAGAAATTACTGAAAGGGGAGTACAAACAAGGTGGTGTCATTGTCGTTGATATTGACCCGGAAGATGAGAGCCAACTTATCTTTAAGGACAAGAAATCTTAATTCCGAAAGTCATATCAATGATCCCTATCTTTCAAAATAAAACAGCAGAGATTTCTCTGCTGTTTTGATATAAAAGCTCTGGAAGCTTATCTAGGTTCCGGAGCTTTATCTTAGGCATATTGTCAATCTGTTTATTTTGCGCTACACTCATATCAGTGCCCAGTTAATTCCGACTTAAATCCAGGACACTCTATGTTATTTAAAGATACAGTCTTTATCGGCATTGACCCTCCTTCCAGTGAGAAATCACTTACCTATGCAGCCCTGGATCAGGATTTAAACCTGATCGCATTGTCCCAGGCAGATATTAGCGCAGTCTCTGCGTTTGCAGGAGGGCAAAAAGCAGCTTTTGTCGCTGTTAACGCTCCCAGAAGACTGAATCAGGGATTAATGAAACAAGAGTCGATCCGCAATTCTCTTTCTCCCCAACCTAATCCCGGCCGCTGGACAGCTTTTCGTTTGGCTGAATATACACTTTTCCAGAAAAATATCCGCATTCCCAATACGCCGTCAGATTTGAACTCCTGCCCGGGTTGGATGAGGAATGGATTCACGCTTTACCGAAATTTAAAAGAATTCGGATATCAGGATTTTCCGCTGGAAAAACAAGAAAAGCAGATGCTTGAGGTGTATCCTCATGCTGCTTTTACCGTTTTATTAAAAAGAGTTCCTTTTTTGAAAAAAACACTGGAAGGAAGGCTCCAGCGCCAGCTGCTGCTTCATTCCCTATCAGTTGATGTTCCTGATCCGATGCGTATTTTCGAGGAATTTACCCGCTACAAGATCCTGCGGGGGCAGCTGCCTTTGGAAGGGTTATTCTCTGTGGAACAATTGGAGTCTTTAATTGCAGCCTATACTGCCTGGAAAGCAGCCGTTGAACCGGATGAGATCACTCGGGTGGGGAATCCAAAAGAAGGTGAAATTATTCTGCCGAGTACAGATCTAAAACTGAAATACTACTGACAAGAATCCAAGAGGAGATGATAATTATTTCGTCTGTCTATTTAATTAATCTGTAACCATTAGAAAAGAGAGTGTGCAAATGGATCAACCAAAAGTGATTTTCATTATCAATCCCAATGCAAATATGGGCCAGGCCTGGAGACAGGCTGCGGATTTACGACCAATTATGCAGGAATTTGGAGTAGCAGATTGGACTGGTTCTGTATATCCAACTCATGCCATAGAGCTTGCTCGCAAGGCTGTTGAGGACGGGTATGATCTGATTATCGCCGGCGGCGGGGATGGAACAGTTCATGAGATTGTTAATGCGCTTATGTCTTTCCCGGAAGAGCGCAGGCCTGCATTGGGCGTTGTCCCCCTTGGATCCGGCAATGATTTTTCGTATTCGATTGGCATGGAACCGGAACCCTGGAAAGCCTTAAGACAAATCTTTAACGGCAAGGAGAAGAGGGTTGATATCGGGGAAATCGAGGATGATTCCGGCCGGACGGAATATTTCAATAATACAATAGGCATTGGTTTTGATGCGATTGTGACGATTCATTCCCATAAAATGCCATTCCTTCGTGGATATCCGATGTATATTGCAGCAGTGTTAAAAACTATTTTCTTAAATCATCATCCAATCGGGATGAACATCACCATCGATGACAAACCTGACTGGGAAGACAAATTATTAATGCTTACTCTATGCAACGGAATTCGGGAGGGAGGCGGTTTTATGATTTACCCGCCGGCGAAATTGGCGGATGGAATGTTTAACTTCGTAGCAGTTCAAGAAGTATCCCGTTTGGTTTTGCTTCGTTTGGTGCCTGCGTTTATGGGAGGGTCTCACTTAACTCACCCCAAAATAGTATCAGGTGATTTTAATAAGATCAACATCCAAGCAGACCAACCCCTTTTTATCCATTTGGATGGAGAAGTCTTTTCGGGGTTTTCCAGCAATGTGAAAAATATCAAGGTTAAACTTCACCACAACGCGATCCGCGTTCTTGCCTGAGCAAACTATTCATGCCGGATCTGAGACACAGCCTTTCCAAAATGGATTATAACCATCTCAAAATTGTGGCGGAAAAGTGGAGGCTGCCATTTACTGCGCCTGATGCCCGTGAAGGTGTAAAACAGCTGGTTGAACACTTGCTGGACTTTGAGACCCTGCAAGAGATCCTGGAAACCCTCACTTCCCCGGAGAAAGAAGCGCTGCTGTGGTTGGATTCACTGGATGGAAAAGAACCCTGGCCTCACTTTATTCGTCGGTTTGGTGAAGTCCGGGAAATGGGTGAAGGACGGGTAGACCGGGAAAGGCCGGATAGGGATCCAACCTCACCCGCCGAAGGTTTATGGTATCGAGCGCTGGTTGCCCGGGGTTTTTTTGAAACGGATTCTGGTCCCCTGGAATTTGCTTACATTCCTGGAGATATCAGGAGCATGGTGATGATCCTTTTGGGTCCTGCGAATTCTTCCCTACCTCGGGAATTCGTTTGCCGTAAAGCTATCTTGCGGGAAAGAAAACACCTTTTGACCACTTCTGATATTTGTCTGGATCATACCTGCACACTTTTATCTGGGTTGAGGATGAACCTGGATCCGGATGTCCATCTCCCCGGTGTATCTCAAAATGAAGCGGATTTTTACAGGACATTATTTTCAACTATAGGCTTGCTGGCAGATGATGAATCTCCTGCCCCGGAGAAAATCCGGAATTTCTTTGATAAAACACTGGAGGAGAGATTATTACTGCTCTGGCAGACCTGGCGGACGAGCGACACCCATCAGGATCTTTCTCTGACCCCGGATATTCAGATTGAGGGAATACTGGAATTGACCCCCGGACGCGTTCGGGAATTGGTGATTAGTTTATTAAAGAATCTGGATCCAAAGACCTGGTGGAGCATCGAATCGTTTATTTCCCAGGTTAAAGAAAATTACCCGGATTTTCAGCGCATCGGCGGGGAATATGATTCCTGGTACATCAAGAGTAAATCAACAGGAGAATATTTAAGAGGATTTAATCACTGGGATGATGTGGAAGGGGCGTTATTAAAATACTTACTTGCAGGTCCAATGCATTGGCTGGGGCTTCTGGACCTGGGATTAATTGAAGAAGATGGTCAACCAGCGTCATTTCGATTTTCCGCTTACGCTGACAATTTAATAAACAACCAGGTGCCGAGTTTAACCGGCAGGAACACCGAGAAAATTCAAATCCGCTCCAAGGGGGAAATCAGGATGACAACGAATGTTCCCCATAAGACCCGTTACCAGGTTGCCAGATTCTGTGAATGGCATCCTGTCAAAGCAGAAGCTTATCTATATGCAATATCGCCGGCTTCTCTAAGCAGGGCAGAAAAGCAAGGATTGCGGGTGGCACATTTATTGTCTCTACTTAAAAAATATTCTGAAGTCATACCACCGAATATCCTTGCTGCCCTGGAGAGGTGGGAAAAACAAGGAGTTCAGTCTTCCGTTGCCCAAAAAACAATCTTAAGATTGGGTTCCCCGGTTGTGCTGAAGTCTCTTAAAAAATCGAAAGCCAGCCGGTATATTCTGGAACAGCTCGGTCCCACGGTAGTTATCATCCGGGAAGGCAGTGAAGATAAGATTGCAGAGGTTCTGGTTGAATTGGGATTCTTTTTGGAGCTTGAGGATTAGACGGGTTCCCAAACCTGATATATGCTTAAATCCCCTTCTTTTCCATCAGAGAAAAATGATTCTTTGATCCTGAAGCCAGATTCGTTCGCTAAGAGAGAAAGTTCCTCTGAGGAGAAATGATGTACATACCGGGTACCCATCCCGCCGCGTCTCCAATCAAGAAGATAATCTCCCTCATCAAGGTCTTTTTCAGAGAAGCCAGCTTCACTCCAGGGAATGATTCTTCGCTGAAGTCGGGGACTTCTTAAGAATTGCCAGTTAGAATGAACGAAGCATCCCTGATCAGAAATATGCCGGCGGATATTCTTGCACACATTGATTCGTCCTTCCTGGCCCGGGACATGATGGAGGACAGCAAACGATAAAATAATATCAAAAGGGGATTCTGGAAGCAAACCAGACCAGGACGGTTCTGAAAGGTCCAGCTCCAAAAACTCCGCCGAGAACTCATCAGGAATTCCAAGACCTGCTTTTTGAAGCAAATTGGAACTGAAATCTGTTCCGAGGTAAGAGCAGGAAAAACCTTTCCTGGCTAATTCGCGGGCAAGTTCACCATTGCCGCATCCTAAGTCCAAGATGTTGCTCTCCGGCTGAAAGCGGTCAACTAAACTCAGAACACCCGGTTGAAGTCGCTGCCTGGTTTCAGAAAAATCTTCAGCAAAGCTTTGGTAAAATTGATAATTAAGGGAAAGAATTCTACTGGTTGTCTCAGATTTCATGGTTCTATTATACGATATGGTTACGGTAGTCCAGTCGGTCTCAATTGCTTCCTTAATCCCCGTTACTGGTAAAAAAATGATATGACTACTAAAAAGAAAGAGGAAAATTCCCCAGAACCGTCTGCTTATACTGAAGCTGAACTCTATTTGGCTGAACTTACATTAAGAGACATCGAAGCGGGGAAAGAAGTGTTCCAGGCTATCCGGGGTCATCCGCTGCCGGGTGGGGCGGGATTTTTAAGCAAACATACCCTGATCACTGCCTACCGGAATCAAGTAAGAGATGGTACCCGCCAGCAAGACCGGGATTTACTGAAGAAGATCCGGCTTAAACCCATGCGGACATTATCCGGTGTTACAACGGTAACTGTGCTCACCAAGCCTTATCCCTGTCCGGGACAGTGTATCTTTTGTCCAGATTACGAAGAAATGCCGGTGAGTTACCTGCCCGATGAGCCAGGGGCGATGCGGGCTCTTTTTCATCAATACGACC
>JAUWEC010000012.1 GCA_030608465.1 Chloroflexota bacterium | reverse complement strand
ATTAAAAGCCGTTAATTATGAACTAAATTTACCTGATGATGTAATAAAACAAACCCGGCAACAGTTTAA
Source organism: Chloroflexota bacterium (assembly GCA_030608465.1). Taxonomy (GTDB): domain Bacteria; phylum Chloroflexota; class Anaerolineae; order Anaerolineales; family UBA11858; genus B10-G9. The sequence goes on along the minus strand of JAUWEC010000012.1, from coordinate 28,319 downwards.
AAGGGAAGCCACTGTATTAGCGAGGTTAGATCATCCTAACCTGCCAAAAGTTTCCGATTTTTTTTCTGATGACGATAGAGATTATCTGGTAATGGATTATGTTCCGGGGAAAGACCTCAGGGAATTGATGCTAGAAGAAAAGAAAAAGGGATTATATTTAACAGAACGAAACGTACTAAATTGGGCGAGCCAAATTTCAGATGCTCTCATTTACTTACACAATCAATCTCCCATTATTCTTCACCGAGACATTAAACCAAGCAATATAAAGCTTACGCCAAACGGCATAATAAAGTTAGTCGATTTTGGATTGGTTAAGATTCTTGTATCAGGCGAAAAGACAATAACTGTCGTTCAGGGGCACGGATCGGCTTATTATACTCCGCTTGAGCAATATGGAGGAGATACTGGACATACAGATCCAAGAAGTGATGTCTACTCTTTTGGAGCAACACTTTATCATCTCTTAACAAATAAAGCTCCTTTTGAGGCAAGGCAGAGATTCCTTGAACCAACCAGAGAATTGCCTATAAAGGAATTTAATAAAAATATCAGCCCAAGAACTGAACGGGCAATAAAACTGGCGATGAGAGTCCATCCTGATGAGCGGATTCAGAGCGTACTTGAGTTTAAGGAAGCACTTATGGGGGATTGGGATCCTAGGCAAAATCCAAACGCTGCGCTGCCCGCACCAAGCTTGGGGGATTTCATCAGGGCTTCAGAAGAACAACTGCTCGCATTTACTGCAGCGCTTCTGTTGGTGATAAGTATTTTTGCAACACTAATGAAATAATTCTCAAGAAGAATGTAATCGTTGGTATAGGTAGGCAAGAAGCCAGCCCGAGAGGGAGCCGACAAGCACGGCTAATCCCATACTGAGAGTGGAATTGGTATTTGAGATCAGCAAGGAAACACCCGGTAAATCTAACATTAAATAATTATATACAAACAAACCTGATATAAAAGAAGAAAAACTCCATTTAATTCCCCAGCGAACAATACCATACATTGCGCCTGCCTGATACGCTATCAAGGAAATGGTGACGATAATTATCAGGGATATTATCCATAATCGCCAAGAAGATGAATTCTCTTCAGATGTAAGCGGCTGAGAGGGTTCATCAGTTCCAGGCATGACATCAACCGGGGTTTGTGTGGAATCCTGGAATTCATCATCTGTCGCGCCATCTGTCGCGCCAGCTGTTGTATTGTCTGTGGCATCACCTAGAATATTAATTTCAATTGATTGAGATTTAGCAAGGGAACTTTCGGCATGGACAATAATGTTATTCCCGTTTTGGACCAGATAACTGGTTGAGGTTGATCCATCAGTAGTGATAACCTGAGGTAGAGATGTTGATTCGCCTTGGGAACTGATTACAAAAGTGACCGGAGTCCCATCTGGTACAGGGTTGCCATTATAGTCAAGGATAATTCCGGTATGCAGTTCAATGACATCTTCCACTCGGTAAACAGGGGCTGCAGGAGTTGCAAGAGATGGTTCCTGTGTGGCTGTGAGGTCAGGTTTATCTCCAATATACAAAAGAAAAATCCGGTCTGGATCGGGCGAAGTTGCTGATATCAAATCGTAGTTTATACCTGGTACCGAGACAGGAATGTTCCCTGTTATGGAGGGGAATTCATTAAACAGAATCCTCGCTGCGACGTCTATCGATGATGGTAATTTGTTATATAAACCAAAAAAGGCAGTGATCTTGGAGATGTTGGTCGCATCCAAATAATAGGGAGCGCCTAGGGCAAAAACAATTATTTTTTTGTCTCGCAGCAGATCTTGACGCTCTGCCAGGAGTCTTGTAAGAGCCTGTGAGTATGGTCGTTCTTCGTGAGCGTCAAGTGCTGTCACGATGATCCAGTCAGCATTATAAAGATCGATTTCCATCTGTTCCACTTCAGGAGGAAAATCGAGTAAAGTGGTCAACTCTTTAAACGAATATGAAGTGATGTTAGCCCGCACAAGCTGGCGACCAGAAAATGGACCGTAGAGTTTGATAATTGCATCTTCGAGCGAAGTAGTTCCCAGTGTAGGGATTTCAGGACAATCTCCGCAGATAGTTGCATATTCAGTGTCAGAAAGGATCACCACGCGTTCTATAGAGGAGGGAGGATTCTGAAGCACTGTATCAAGTTCTGAGATACTCGGGTTTATTAATGTCACGCTTTGCCTGGCGACGACTTCTGCAGCATCTCCTTTACCAATAGCAGATAGGTTATATTGCGATGTCAGAATGGTAGAGATATTAAAGATTGAGTAAATACTATATTTTAGGGTAAGAATTCTAAGAACAGATTCATCAACCCTGTCAGCAAAGTCTTGATCCTCTGTGTATTTCTGAGCAAAAAACTCTAATGTGGAAACTATTTCATGATTGGGAATCGGTTTGTTATCATCTCCAAAGTTCCCCAGATATAAAATATCATTACCGGCAATAAAAGCATCCACGGCTACTCGCCTGATGTTAAAAGATTCACCCGAGGGGTCATATAATTTTTGCAGCGCTTGACTACCTAAATTGTCAGTGATGATTAAACCGCCTGATTCCCGCCACACACCAAATGGTTCCAAGCTCATTAGAAGATCAAATGCCTGAGGGTCTAGACTAATTGGTCGTGTAGTTGACCGTATGTTTCCCTGCAATCCCTGATAACGAATGTGTGAATTGAGTAGGGCGTCGACGGCAGATTCTGATGAGGTAGCATAGCCTGTAACGGCAAAGAAAGGAGCTAAGTCTATTTGCTTAAGCTGTTCAAGAGATTTTCTAACAGTAGCAACTTCTTCTTCTGGAAGTCTGTCAGAACTCCCAAGTCCTGGGAAATATTTCCCGACGACGGTAATGTTATTCTGGCTGCCTTTATGTAATCCACGGATGTAGGCCTGACCCAATTTTCCAACCCAGTATGGGTCTCCGCCAAATGAACGTACACCCAAATCAATTTGCCCCGGAGATTGATTAGAAACAACATCCAGAGAGGGGCCAAATAGCATATTAATGCCTAAATATGAGAGTTCCCTACCGACTTGCTCGCCAACAAGTTCTGAGAGGTCAGGGTCCCAGGTAGCGCCTAAAGACATTTGGCTGGGAATAGGGCTCAAACCAAAGAGTATCTCTGAGTATTCGGAACGATTGCCTTCTTGAGAAAGCCCAATAAATAAAGGAATATATGCTGGAGGTTGATCTTCGGGCGATAGAGTGTCCTGAGGCAACCTACGTGATCCATCATATTCCAGAAGTTGCAGGTTATTAACCAGATCCCAGCAATCCTTAGGCATCTGGTCGGGGTTTAGGAAATTATCATTGTCGCGATCTAAGATGACTCCGCTAACATGGTAATTTACAATCAGATCGTATATTGGAGATGCTGCGCTGGTATCGTTTCCGTTAAATGTGATTAGGAAAAGTTGACCGACTTTTTCTTCTGGCGTAAGGGAGGCCAATAGTGTTTCCGCTTTACGAAAAGAAGTATCCCCGGTGTTATTTGCATACGCAAATCCCAGAGGTGATAACGAGAAGAGAATAACGCTCGATAGCAGGATGGGATTTAAATTTTGGCGAAGAAAGCTGCGTATATTCATAACAAATGTTTTATATTAAACTTTGTATCATTATCAGGATGGTAAAAAATCGTTCACTGTTAATGTTTATTGTAATATTTACCTAAAGTACGTCTGGCAAGTGCTGGGTCACCCGTAAAAAATCCATCGATTCCGATACTCAGGGCAGTTTGAATATCTCGGGGATGATTTAGAGTGTAGGAAAATACTAATTTACCTTTCGATTGGAAGGATTTAATCCGTCTGGCGTTGAGAGCATAAAAGGATAAATGGACTGATTGATAAGAAAAAGGGAATACAGAAACATGACTGGACAACTCAACTGAAAGAGGGCTATGAAGCAATAAACCCTTTTTTACATCTGGTAAAAGCCTTTCAAGTTTATATAAGGCTACCGGGTTAAATGATGAAATGAGCACTCGGTCTAATAGCCCGCTATTCTTAATAATTAGAGCAATCCTGTTAGGCAAATCATCAAAAGGAGTCACCGTATTTTTAAGTTCAATAATATAAAATGTTGACTTTCTGAATTTGTCAAAAATTTCATCCAAGGTTGGTATCTTTTCATTGGAAAAGGCTGGTCCATATGCATGCCCGGCATTTAGTGATTGGATGACATCCAGATTTTTATCCTTTACGCGACCTGAACCATTTGTAGTTCTGTCAAGAGTGTGGTCATGAATAACGACTACACTCTTATCTGAAGATAACTGCACATCAAATTCCAATGCATCAGCGTCCTGTTCTATAGCCAATTGGAACGCGGATAATGTGTTTTCCGGAGCATGCGTACTGGCACCCCGGTGAGCAATAACTACGGGCCTGGGAAGTAAATCTAACATCAAATTTGGGGAGGAATAAGTTAAATATCCACAAAAAACGCATCAGCTGCTTGGTCTATAAGTTCTCGAGTCATTTCAGGTTTGCAGCCGAGAAAGTTTGATATATCCAGGATCTGGTTACATATTTCTCTGGGGTGGGAACCTCTGAGATTACGGTTTGGTTTTATATACCAATTTTTAATCAGATAGGCTAGAATCTCTTCATTAAAAGGGATATTTTTGGATTCTGCCACGGCAATAAAGATGGATCTATAATCATCAAAGGATGGATCGCCTATGCGGATTTTATGGCGTAAACGGCGTAAAAATGCTTCATCCACAAGATCTTTTGGCGGAAGATTGGTTGAAAAGACAATCAACTCATTAAACGGAACTTCCACTTTGCGTCCGGTGTGAAGTGTCAGGAAATCTATCTGATTTTCGAGCGGTATTATCCAGCGGTTCAGTAAATCAGTGGGTCTTACCTGTTGTCTGCCAAAGTCATCTATAAGCAGTAGACCACCAGCAGCTTTTAATTGGAAGGGGGCTTCATAAAACTTGGTGACAGGATTAAAGACTAGGTCCAAGTCAGTTAGAGTCAATTCCCCACCAACAACAATAAAGGGTCTTTTGATTCGAATCCAGCGAGGATCTCGGCGCATGCCGGTTTTTAATTGACCCGTGCCAGACTCGGATATTTCCTTCTCAGGAATGATCTCATGGTTTACTGAATCGTACAATTTAACGACTTGCCCTTCGATATAAAGTGCATAAGGGATATAAATGCTCTCGCGCAAGATCATTGAACCGATGGCCCTGGCAATACTCGTTTTTCCGTTTCCAGGAGGTCCATAAATAAATACAGATGTGCCAGAGTTAATTGCCGGTCCGACTCGATTTATGATATCTTCGGAAAGTACTAAATCCGACAAATATGACCTTAGAGCTCGAGGGGAGACGTTGAGCTTACCTAGACTTTGTTTTTTTATCGCACTGTTGTAATCAGAAAGGGCGACGGGTGCAGGTCCAGCATATTGGCTTCGATCTAAAGCCTCTCGGGCTTTGTTAATCCCTGCATGGGTAATTCCGTATTGATACGAACCCTCTCCGAGGCCCATTGTAGAAGCTTTCACTTCGATGAACTTCTCTCGCTTTAATGATTCAACAATTTTGTCTACAAGAGCCGTATAGGGTAAACAGATATTTTCAGCTATTTCATAGCCGGTAAGATAACCTTGGAAATAAAGAATTTTTAAAGCTAAATCTTGCAGCCAGAGTCTGGATAATCCAGTATCACTGAGCTGAGTAATTGGGGGAGGTCCAAAGGGTTTCGTACCCACGTGTTGAAATTCTGCTTCCTGTTCAGAAAATTGGGTTCTGGAAGGATTCATAAAATAACTCCGATCCGAGGATAATTGTTAATAAATACAGTATAATTAGCAAAAATTAACCAACCAAATTATAGCATGCCTTGGGCGAGGTTTGTCAATTCTGTCAAAAAGGAAAATATGAAACTATCAGTTATTATCCCGATTTTCAACGAAAAAGACACACTTAAGGAGATAATTTCGAGGGTTCAGGAAACGGGAATTCCAAATGAAATTATTTTAGTTGATGACTGTTCAAGTGATGGAACTATCAATATTGTAAAAGAGTATGAGGGAAAAGAAGGATTTAGAATAATAATTCATAATAAAAATCAGGGCAAAGGTGCGGCTGTACGCAGTGGGTTAAACGCAGCAACTGGAGATGTTCTGCTTATTCAAGATGCAGATCTCGAATATGATCCGCGAGATTACCCTGCATTGCTTAAGCCGATTGAAGAAGGTTTGGCCGATGTTGTATATGGATCAAGGTTTCTGGGTGGTTCAAGAAGAGTGGCTATGTTCTGGCATATGGTTGCAAATAAATTATTAACATTATTTACAAATGTGTTATATAACACCATTCTCACTGATATGGAGACCGGGTATAAGGTATTTAAAAAAGAAGTGGTTGAAGATATGCCTCTTCATGCGAAGCGATTTGAATTTGAACCGGAATTTACAGCAAAAATACTAAAACGTAATTATCGAATTTTCGAAGTTCCAATTTCATTTAACCCAAGGGATTATGAAGAAGGAAAAAAAATTGGACTTTCAGATGCGTTTGAAGCTATTTGGGCTTTAATGAAATACAGATTTGTCGACTGAGATGAAAATTAAGCAGTTTTGAGGTCCAGGATCTTTAATTGAAAAGATTTTTTGCCGCGGAACTCGTTAAGGTCGAAATTATAAACGGCGTCAAATTGAGGGGGAATAAGGTCAACCAGGTAACCGAGTCCGAAGCCAATCGTGTCCAGAGAATAGTTTCCATTAGAAACTGTCATTTTGAGGTGGGTTCCATCCTGACCGACTACTTTGATTTGAGAGGCAGTGAGATTCCTGGTAAGAAATGATGCTTCCGGATTTTGGCAGCCCGTTGGTTCAAGTTTCTCAAGTTCTGAATATAGTTCGGAATTTAGTTGATCAAGTGACACTACAGCATCAATGGTTATTGACGGCTGGATATCAAGGCCTGCAAGCTGTTTTTCTGCCAGATCCAGCAATCGCTTAGTTAGATCGGCGAGATTGTCATTGCAAATAGTGAACCCGGCAGCAAGGGAATGACCGCCGTAACGGTGTAATAAATCCTGACATTCGTCAAGGGCGGAAATGATATTAAATTCAGGTATGCTTCGGCATGAAGCAGTTGTTAGTTCTTTACCTACATTTCCAACGATTGAGGGTAAATAATATTTCCTGGTCAGAGACCCTGCTGCAATTCCTGAAACTCCAAGATGAAAATCGGGGTCAAGCGCAATAAGAATAAACGGGAGTGGTTCTTCCAGAGTAGTTAGAATTTTCGCCTGACGTTCCAACTCTTTGCTGAGATTCTTTCTTTGAAAGTTATGGTTTTCTAAAACCTGTGCCAGGCTTCCGCATTTGCGGTGGTCTGAAGAAAGCAGCAGGTCAAGAGGAGTATTAGGGGACCCTAACCGACCGGATGCGTTTAGGCGGGGACCGATTTGGAAGCTGATATCAGAAGAGCGAATATTGAGCGACAGCAAATTGGCCGCACCAAGCAGTGAGGAAATTCCCTGGCGTCTCATTTGGTTGAGTGCAGCAAGTCCTTTACGAACCAGATATCTGTTTTCGCCTTCAAGAGGGACAACATCAGCAACGGTTCCAATTGCCACTAAGTCCAGGTAATCCGCAGGGTTGATTTCGGGAAATTGTTTGCTGAGAGCTGAAACTAACTTATAGGTGACCCCGACGCCAGCTAGATTTTTATTCGGATAAGGGTCGGTTGGAAGTTTGGGATTCAGGATTGCCGAAGCATGGGGAAGGTGATCATCTGGAGTGTGATGATCAGTAATAAGAATTTTCATTCCCAAGGAGTTAGCGTAATCGACTTCTTCTACGGATCGGATGCCATTATCAACTGTAATTACTAGTTTCACTCCCTGACCAAACAAAGAGGCTAAAGCTGTTTTATTTAGTCCGTAACCTTCAGTTAATCTGTTGGGAATGTAAGGGATTATCTTGTCAGTAATTTTCAATAAAGCCAGCGATAACAGTACCGTGCTTGTAATTCCATCAGCATCATAATCTCCATAAACTGCAATAATATCTTGATTTTGTATAGAATCATGAATTAATTTACAAGCTTTTTCTATGTGCAGGAGTTGTTCAGATGAGTACCAATTTGGTTCTTTTGGTAACAGAAAATTTAGGACTTCATCTTCTGTGAACAAGCCGCGCTGGTACAAAACCGAACGGAAAACTGGGGAAAATGCGGCAAGTTCATGAGCGATATCATTTGGTATTGGATTCGGTTCAATCCAATTAAAAAGGGGAAGAGACATCTTAGAAAATTCCTGGTCTAGAGATGATTAATAACAGAATAAATTTATTGAGACAAATCTGATGCAATTTCCCGGGACAAAACTAAAGCCCCCAGTATTCCGGAATTGTCACCAAGTGCAGCTGGCAATATTTGTAAATTGTCAAGATATACATCTGATAATACGGATTCGGTGACAGATTTTCGTATAGGGTTAAACAGGAGATCACCGGCTCTAGATACTCCGCCGCCAATAATTACCAATGAAGTATTAAAAATATGGAGCAGATCTGCGATTACCAGGCCGATATATTTACCTGCTCGTTCATAAGCAGCTATGGCAAGTTCGTTGCCTGTTTCTGCAGCATCGCTGATATGTTTTGCCGTAAGCTCTCCTTCTGGAAAGTGATCCAGAAGAGTTTCATCTTCTAATCGTGATTTTACCCACCGTACAATAGCAGGCCCGGAGGCAATAGCTTCCAGATGTCCTTCCTTACCACAGGAGCAGACTGGCCCTTGAGGAATAACCGACATATGCCCAACTTCCCCTGCGAAACCTGTATTCCCGGTTAAGAGTTTGTCGTCTATGATGAAACCGCCTCCAATTCCAGTGCTGATTGTAAGATATATCAAATTGCTGTATCCTTTACCTGCGCCGAATGACCACTCACCATAAGCGGCTAAATTAGCATCTTTGTTGATGGCCGCAGGAAGATTAAAAGTTGAGTGAAGGAATTCCTGGAGTGGAAAATATTGCCACTCAGGAATATTGGGAGGTGCGACAACTATGCCATTCAGGGGATCGAGGGGACCAGGGCAGGCTGCTGCTATTGATTTAACTTCATAATCTTCAGGCCAAACAGACTCGATTAGGTTGACTAATCTATCCTCGATGGGCATACCCTCGGACCTGGTAGGAATTTGATTGTATTGAATTGGCTCATTGCTTTTTGCAGTATAGGAACCAGCTCTCATGCGAGAGGAACCTATGTCGACAGCAATAGTAGATTTCATAATGAAAAGTATAGCATACTTGAATACTCTCTAACAGAACCAAGACGAATATTTTGAATTCTTAGTCTATTAAATACAAAATTAGTGTAAATATTATTAATTCCAACGTTGACGGAATCCTTATCGCTTGCTATGATTCAAGCGCTGGAAAAAAATGGGAAAAACTTTATGGACAATATTAAAGAAAAATTAAAAGGTTTGATGAGATGGCTGCAACCAGGATTGGGCATTAAGCGCTGGATTTTAGCAATTTTGTTGGGAACAACTATACTAGCGCTGGGATTAGCAGTGTTTGTTATTGATTTGTATAGAAAGGCTCCTGGAACATGGTGGTTGCCTTTGGTTAATATTGCATCTCTGAGGAATCTACCACGATTATTGCGGGTAATAATATTTGAAGTGATGGGTATGGGAATTATTGTTTGGGGAGTAATCGGGTTAAATAGATCATTGTTGGGTCCATTTTTAAGGCCTGGCCATACAATAGTTGATAGGTTGGAAAAACATCAAAGCAAGAAACATGGACCGAAAATTGTTGCCATTGGCGGAGGACACGGATTAGCAACTTTATTGCGGGGATTAAAAACAGTTTCCCATAATATTTATGCTGTCGTAACTGTGGCCGATGATGGTGGTTCATCAGGAAGATTGAGGGAAAGTTTGGGGATATTGCCACCGGGAGATGTAAGAAATTGTTTGGCAGCACTTTCGGATGATGAGGACTTATTGTCGCAGTTGTTTCAATACAGATTTTCCAATATTGATGAAAGCTTAAAAGGACATTCATTCGGGAATTTATTTATCAGTTCGATGGCAGAAATAACTGGTAGCTTTGAGCAGGCAATTGCCGAATCAGGAAGAGTTCTAGCTGTGTCAGGAAGGGTAATTCCGGCAACGCTTGAAAATGTTCAACTAATTGCTGATATTCGGAAACCCGACAGTAAAGAGATAAGCCGGGTAGTTGGAGAAAGCAAAGTTACTGAAACAACGGGCATTATTCAACAGGTAATGCTCGAACCAAACAATCCAGCTGCATACCCGGAAGTAATTCAATCCGTGCTCTCTGCCGACCTTATTGTGATTGGTCCAGGTAGTTTATATACCAGTATTATGCCAAATTTACTCGTCAAGGATATCACTTCAGCAATTAGAGCAAGCCAGGCTTTGAAAATTTTTATCTGCAATGTAGCTACCCAGGTGGGGGAGACCGAAGGATATACTTGTGGTGATCATTTGCGAGTGGTTGAAGAACATGTTGGCAGCAATATTTTTGATATTATTGTTGCCAACGAAGTATCACCAAGCGAATATAACCAGAATGTAGAAGGAGTTGAGATAGAAGCTGAGTTAAGTTTGAAATACAATGTTTATCAAGCAGATCTTATTGACGTGGAACATCCCTGGAGACACGATCCAGATAAAATAACACAGGTTTTGATGGACCTTTTACGTGAGAGGACTGGTCCATTAACAATGTAAATAATTGCAGGGAAAAAGTATATGAAGTATAATGTGAAAATTAGCACAATATAATGGAGGAAGTGGATGAAAACAAAAATTGGTATTAATGGTTTTGGAAGGATTGGACGGCAAGTATTAAAAGCAATAAAAAAATATTATGGTGATCAATTTGATGTCGTAGCTATTAATGATCTCTATGCTCCAGAGGATAATGCCAGACTATTTAAATATGATTCAAATTACGGTATTTATTCTGGAAATGTAGAAGTAAAAGATGGAAATCTGGTGGTCGATGGAGATGTGATTCAGGTATTTGCCGAGAGAGACCCTGGAAAACTTCCCTGGAAAAAACTCGGAGTAGAAATTGTAATAGAGTCAACGGGGATATTTAAAGACACAAGCAAAACACCTGGTCCACAATCTCATATTGAAGCTGGTGCAAAAAAAGTAATCATATCTGCTCCTTCAAAAGGGGAGGATTTAACAGTTGTTCTTGGCGTTAACGATGACATGTACGATCACGAGATACACCAAATAATTTCAAACGCTTCGTGTACTACTAACTGCCTTGCGCCTCCGGTTAAAGTTTTGCACGAAAAATTTGGCATCGTGAAAGGTCTAATGACCACAATACACTCCTATACAACAACTCAAAGATTATTAGACCTGGCACACAGTAATCCTAGGAGGGCAAGAGCCGCTGCCCTGAATATTATTCCAACCACAACTGGCGCTGCTACGGCTTTGGCAAAAGTTATCCCAGAAATGAAAGGGAAATTTGACGGATTTGCTCTAAGGGTTCCAACACCGACTGTGTCTATTGTGGATATGGTTATAGAATTGGAAAAGGAAGTCAGTATTTCCGATGTCAACGGCGTTCTGAAGGAGGCTTCAGAAGGTTCGCTTAAAGGGATTATGGGGTATACAGAAGAGTTACTGGTTTCAATGGATTACAAAGGGAATCCATTGTCTTCGATTATTGATTCTGATTTGACCAAAGTACTTGGCGGCAACATGGTCAAAGTCGTGTCTTGGTATGACAATGAATGGGGTTATGCCACAAGAACTGTTGATATGGCGGCATTGATCGCAAAAAAAATGTAAAATAATGAAACTCAAGCGCCCCTGAATTTATTAGAGGGGCGCTTTTTAATTTGAGAGAAGTTAACATGTTTCAAAAAAAAACCATTAAAGACATTGATCTAACTGGAAAAAAAGTATTTGTACGAGTTGATTTTAATGTACCATTAAAGAATGGTATTGTAGCTGATGATACGCGGATAAAAGCTGCACTTCCGACAATTCAATATTTGTTGGATCAAAATGCTGCTGTTATCCTGGCATCACACCTTGGTCGGCCTGGAGGAGAATTCAAAAAAGAATTTTCTTTAAGGCCTGTTGCGGAATACCTTGACCAAATGATAGACACCAGGGTGATTTTTGTTGAAGATTGCGTGGGAGAAAAAGCTGAAATAGCTGCCAGAGATCTAAAAAATGGTGAAATCCTTTTATTAGAGAATACACGGTTCCACTCTGAAGAGAAGGCGAATGAAACCCTGATGGGGAAAAAGTTGGCCGGTTTAGCTGAAGTTTTTGTGAACGATGCTTTTGGAACAGCGCATCGGGCGCACGCATCTAATGTAGGAATTGCAAAATTCTTGCCGGCGGTCGCTGGACTCCTTCTCGAAAAGGAAATTAATTATTTGGGAAACACTATTATAAATCCTGGGAAACCATTCATTGCAATTCTCGGTGGAGCAAAAGTTAGCGGAAAAATTGGTGTAATTAATAATCTAGCCGGAAAAGTTGATTATGTTCTTGTCGGGGGTGGAATGGCAAACACTTTTTTTGCTGCACAGGGTTATAGTATGGGCGATTCGTTAGTGGAGGTAGAATCCTTGGAAACAGCGCGAAAAATACTGAAAGAAATTGGGGAAAAGTTATTGCTACCAGTGGATGTTGTAATTTCAAACGAATTCAGCGAAACGGCGAGACACAAAATTATCCCTGTTGGAGATATTCCTGAAGGCTGGAGGATAATGGATTTGGGCCCAGAGACGTTGAAGAAATTCGAAAGGATTATCAGTAATAGCAAAACAATTGTCTGGAATGGTCCTATGGGCGTTTTTGAATTTCCTGCTTTTGCAAAAGGAACTTTTTCTCTGGCAAAAATTGTAGCGGAAAGTCCTGCGGTAACAATCATTGGTGGAGGGGATTCCGCAGCGGCTGTAAAAGAATCTGGATTAAGTGACAAAATTAATCACGTCTCTACTGGTGGCGGCGCATCACTAAAAATGTTGGAAGGGACTGTTTTACCCGGATTGGAAGCACTGGATAATATATAATATTTAGTTCTCTAGATCATCTGGCAGACCTGCTGAAAGAAATATCATAAAAATTTCCATAAGTTGAAATATTATTTTCTAAAGATACCCACATAAAAGTAAGAATATTGCCGATTTTATTGACTAAAGCTGGCAGATTTTCTTTTAAGCCGGGATAAACGGTGCTCAAGAGCTGACCTGATTTTCTCTGACTGGGGAGGTGAGGAATAGAGAGATAAAATTTCTACGGCAGATAGAGTCCAATGGATGGCTTCCTGAAAATCAGTTTTTTTATGTTCGTAATAAATCGCCAGATCAGTATGAGCCTGAAGTACATTATGGGAAGCTAATATTTCCCAGAGCGGCACTGCTTTTGAATATTCTCCAGATTTTTTGTATAACGATGCGAGGTTTGACAAAGCTGACAGATATAGAGGTTCTGGAAGATCAATATTTTTTATTGCGTGGGTTAAAACAGATTGAGCAGACTGTATCCGGTTGTGGCGAGCAAGGTAAGTACCAATAGATACTAGATCATCTAATGATTGGTATTTATCAGCAAGTGGATTTGACAGGCGATTTGTTATATAGTTCAAAAGGGTAATGAGGGAAAGGACATCGATCTCGTTATGATAAAAAACTGAAGATAGAGGTGTTGGATCCCCGTTTTGTAGATAATCAAAAAATAACGAGGCAACTTGCCAGCCGGGGACATCGAGGGAGGACCTGGTCACACCGAGCAAGTGATGTTCAATGTTTCCCAAGGAGCAAGAAGATAGGTGGGATTTCCAGAGCCTACGGGCGATGTGGAGCAGATCAATATGGAAAATATCCTCAAAGGGTTGTGGCCAACCGTGAAATCTGTACCTGGTATGCAATCTAGGTAAATCAAATGATTTACCATTGTAGGAAATTATCACCTTTGCAGATGAGCAATAATTTTCCAGAGCAGCCAATTGCGCAAGTTCATTTGCAGGGTCCTGGAGAAAAAATTGTGCAAAATGAAAACGCTCATTTTCAAATTTTGCTGCCCCAATTAAGAAAACATAAGTACCCGCGCCCCCCGCTAAACCAGTTGTTTCTGTATCTATAAATAGAAACTGGTTATAGGGAATCGACGAGATACCCGAGAGAGATGGAATATCCTCAAAAATATCCAGGTTTAATTCTTGAAATAGTTTTAAGCTGCCATGAACAAAATCCAGGGGAATGGATTTTCTGACGATAAAACAATCACCATTGGAAGTGCCTTCCCAGCAGCCATCAAATAAATCTGTAAGCTGAAGTGAGGGATTGGATTTAACAGGAGCTTTGATTTTCTCAGCACCAATTTGAACACCCAAGGACTTTAATTTTTCAGTCAAGGAAGTCATGCTGCAATTTTACTATAAGGAAAAAGGAATTTGTTATCTCTGAAGTAATGCTGTTCTCATTCTTTCTAAGCCTGTGAGCAGCCTTTCTTGTGGACAACCAAAATTGAGCCTAACGAAGTTATTATATTCATCGCCAAACCAGCTTCCGTTATTGAGGGCCACGTGGGCCTGCTCGAGAAAAAATCCAGATGGGTTTCTAAGTCCTGTATCTCCGCAGTCCAGCCAACCAAGATAGGTACTTTCCGGTTTGCTCATGTGCACTCCAGGCAGTTCAGATTGAACAAAATCAAATAATAGATTGCGGTTTATCTCTAGGTAGGATAAAAGCATATTAAGCCAATCCTCGCCATTCTCGAATGCTGTACGCATTGCTATTTCACCTAGGAGATTTACCGAGCCTGCGAAGCGATTTGTAGTTTGGACAAACCGTTCTCTAAGTATAGGATTTGTAATTACAGCAGCTGATGATTTCAAGCCAGCAATATTAAAAGTTTTACTCGCAGACAATAGAGTTATTGTAATATTGGAAATATCTTCGGAGAGTGATGCGATCGGGATATGGTTGGTTTCTGTAAAGACCAGGTCGCTGTGAATTTCGTCTGAACAAATAAGAATCTTGTGTTTGAGACAAACTTTGGCCATACTTAGAAGTTCTGATTTCGAAAAAGCTCTTCCTGTAGGATTTTGTGGATTGCATAACATGAAGATTCTTGTTTCGGGGGTTACGGAAGATTGAAAATCGTCCTCGATAACTTTATAAGAACCACTGGGGTCACGTGACAAAGGCGAGGTGATCTGGATTAGATTAGAGTTTTGAGCTACGTTGAAAAATGGGTGATACGCGGGAGTATGAAATAATATAGAATCGCCTGGATTTGTATACGCTTTTGCGGCGACATTAAATCCTTGGACGACACCGGGTATAAGAACAACATCAACAAGATTCACTTTCCAATTATGCCTTTTATCCAACCAAAGTTGAATGGCTCGCTTGGTTGAATCTTGTGGTTTTGCATAACCGAATATTCCGTGATCAATCCTATCCTGCAGAGACGAAATTATAGACGGAGGCGATAAAAAGTCAGTATCTGCGACCCAGAGAGGCAAAACGTCCGTTTCGTAAAGATTCCATTTTATACTCTCGGATTCGCGTCTATTGATAATTTGATCAAAATCATAATTCATAATAGATATTCTTTTTTAACCTTTTTATAATAGGACCGGTAAGATGATATTTCGTGAAGCATTAGATTGAATTTATAATCAATTGCAGTAAATCCAGGCAAGAGCGCGCCTCCGCCTGCATGGATTTGATTTGTTCCGATTTGAGAGAGATCGTAATCTCCATGTTCGTGGAGCCAGGCTAAACCCAGTTCAATCAGGGCTGAAGTTTGCCCTATGCTTTGGGCAAAAAGAGCCGGATCATAAATTTTTCCAGTATCTCTCAGATGTTTAAGTAAACCAAGCAGTGCCTGCAAAATTGATTTGTTATTTTGAGGCATTGGATCTTCTGCAAAGAGGATGACTGTTTTGGGAGATACAGATTCTAAAGCTTTTTTCAAAACAGAAGGACTAGGCGGGGTTGTCCAGATAATCAGTGTCGCTGACTTTTTAAGTTCTTCCCTGGGTAGACAATCAAAACCTGGCGGAATATTGTATTCCGCCCAGATAACTGATGACGGATTTTTGTCAATTAGTTGACCTAATACATTGAGTGAATCGTATTGTTCTCGGAAATCATGTATTTCAATTTTCTTTTTGCCAGCAACAAGAATTGGAGGGTCTTCAGTATGGCGGAAATGCTGGAGGGTTATCTGTGTTTGGGATTGGTCATTGTAGTTAGAGAGAACTAATGAGTAAACAATATCAAAAGGACTTTCAGGAAGGTCAATACCGGCGCTATTCCACCAAAGGACATCTTTTTTGGTGCCGGCACTATCAACTAAGATTAATTTCCTGTGATTCTTATTCTTTCCAATCGTTTTATCCCCAAACAGTTCAACTCCCAGGGAGGCAAACAATAATTTGGGATTTCCTGATCCAAAGGGAGAAAGTCGGTGAAAATCATTAATAAAATCTACGGATATTGATTGGAAAGGAAGTTCTGCATCAATTAATACCTCGGGGGAGGGGAGGGTATCACCAACTATACTCTTAAAATTTTGAGCAATTGTTCTTCTAAATTCTGATACTTTCTCAACGTGTAGCTTCACGCCTGCAGCCATGGGATGTCCCCCATGGCTGATAAGCAAGTCGCTGGCGCTGGCGATCAAATCCGATATAGGAACACCGGGTATTGATCGTGCGGATCCCCGAGCATAATCACCTTCTGGTGTGAGCATAATGACAGGCTTCTGAAAACGATCGACCAGACGGCTGGCAACAATGCCTATCACTCCTGGATTCCAATCAGGAGAACCCAAGAGAACTAGAATTGGATATTCCTTTACAAGATCAGGATTAGTATCAACATTCGAAAGGGCGTCCTGAAAAATCACTTCAGTAAGTTCTCGTCTTTGGAAGTTGAGATTTTCAAGAACCCCAGCCAGGTTAAATGCAACAGTTGGATCCTTAGTAGTGAAAAAATCAACACATGAGTTAGCGTCAGCGAGTCGGCCAAGAGCATTTAATCGGGGACCAATGGCAAAACCGATTTGATCCTCACTTATTGTGTTTTCTTCGAGTTTGGCGTTGATGTAGAGTTGTTGTAAACCCATCCGGGGTGTATTTCGCAGGATCGGTAAACCACGTTGAAGCAAATAGCGAGTATCTCCAGAAAGTTGGGCAACATCTGCGACAATGCCAAGCGCGACTAGATCCAGAAGGTGTTCAACACCTTTACTGTGGTAGCTATAAAGATCTTCTATGAGTTTGAAAGCAACACCGACTCCGGGAAGTGATGACAAGGGATGGGCAGAAGGAAGCATCTTAGGGTTGATTATTGCATACGCTTCGGGAAGAACCGAAGGAAGTTGGTGGTGATCGGTAACTATGACATCGATGCCTTTATTTTGCGCTTGCTTGATTGGTTTAAAAGCATCAATACCTGTGTCGCAGGTTATGATTATGTCCGGGGAAAAATTTTCAATTTGGGTAGTTAAGGACGGTATAGATAACCCATGCGATTCTTTAGCCCGGTTAGGAATGTAGTGGCAAACATTGCCGTCTAAATCACGGAGCGCAGATACAAGGAGCGCAGTTGATGTTTGTCCGTCGACATCAAAATCTCCCCACACCAGGATCTTCTCCTTATTAGAGAGAGCAGTTTGAAGACGCTCTGCGGCATGAGTTAGTCCAGGCAATTGGGAAGCTGGAGCTGGTTGATAAAAGTTTGGATCAAGAAAACCTTGAGCTAAATCGAATGAGGTTAATCCCCTCCGGAACAGAGTTTGGGAGACGACTGAGAAACCGCCGATTCTTGATTGGAAATTCGAGGGAATGTCAATTAATTCAGGGAAAACCCATTTAATTTTAGCATTGCGCATAGTTATAATCCCACCATTCTTTATATCAAAATTCAACTTCACTAACTTGATCCATATCAAACTGTATATTTTTAATATCTTCCTGTTCTGGTAACAGCGAATTTTCAAATGATCCTGCTGTCGTACCACGGTTACAAAGAGATCTAAAAACACAAAATTTACAAGAAGTTTGATCTTCAGTTAAATGGAATTCAGATCCATTTAAAATCAAAGTGTTTATATTATTTATTATTTGGTCCAGATTAAGTTTTACACTAGCGTGCTTTTCGTCTGAATAGGGGAAAATTTCTTCGTGTTCTGAAGTTAAAGGATACCAATAGTGCATCTCAACAAAGGTAGGAAGAATGGAAATTTCAGGGAATAAATCATTTCCTGCCTGGCTAAAGATAAAAGGGTATAAATGAGTTTGAAGGCTTTTGTCTAATTGTGCTCTAGGAGATTTCTTTGTTGAGGTTTTCCAATCGATTATTAAATATTGCTCAGAATGTATCTCAACTATGAGATCGTATTTTGCGATCAATTTGTGATTCTGGAACGGGATGCTAAGCAGCGGTTCTGGATAAAGATGATACTGGAGCAATGATTCTCCATAGGGCAAAAAACTATCCCACATTAACTGCAATTCAGGGTCTGAAATCGAATTTTCAAGCAAAATAGGATCGACACCTGAAAAGAATTGCTGACAAATTAGGTGGAATCTATTGCCAAGTTGAGTTGATTTTTCAAATTTTTCGATTGGCTCTGAAAACGCGGCAGGCAAAGAAAGTCCTTGAATAACCTTTAATTGAAAACGACGAGGGCAAACCAAAAAATCTTGAAGATTACTCTGATTTAATTGTAGGGATTGATTGAGAGTTAACATACATTAACCTTGATCCAAAGGTGGCGGTACTCGTTGTTTATTGAGATAAACAGATAGAGCTTGGAAAGCCACCGCAGGAGTAGACTTTCCGTACCGTCCATTATTCCATGTTATTACCAATTCTTGTCTTGCTCTGGTAATCGATACATACAACAATCTTAATCGCTCTCGAGCATAGTCCAGTCTGGATTTTTTTGTTGCTTCCATTTCGTTATATTCTTTTGAGGATTCTTTTAATAAAGAGTATAGTTGGGCCAAGGATTCAGCTGGCAAATTCAACCGATCGCGGATAAACCATCGTTCAGATATAAAATCATCATCAGGGAGATTTGAAGGAAAATTATAGTTATTTGCTGATATTAGATACACTCTGTCCCATTCAAGTCCTTTTGCTTTGTGAGCTGTTGTTATGACAACTTTTCCTTTATGATCATCAGGATTAAATTTGTTTTCCTCGCTGATAGAAAAGAAGCGTCTCTCGTTCCTGGCTAAGGATTTGAGTTCATCTAACAACGCTGGCAATTCCCAGTCGGGATGCTGGGAAGAAAGCTGCTTTTGAAATGCAGCTATTTTGTGGGAGATTGAAAGCTCTTCTGATGTATGAAAAAGATCTCCTGATAAGGTAAGGATAAGCTGGTCAATAGGAAGGGGAGCCGCCTGCTGCCATTTGATGATGATATCCTTGAAATCACAAAGAGTTGACAGCAGGTCCGTATCTCCAGAGTCTAATGTGTCCATCCAGTCATCGGAAGGACCGGGCGAAAGAAAGAGCTCAGGTTTTTGAATTGTATTTATTAAATTCGAAACAGATTCAACTTTCGTCCAGACATCTGCATCGGATTGCAAGTCTCTTTTCCACACCCGGTAAACGGCAGATAATTTCTTGGAAGAATTTGGATCAATTATATAGGATAGGATTATTACCAGAGCCCCAGTAGTTTTCCTGGTAGCGAGGGTAGTATTTAGATACTCTACAGGATCAATATTATGATTAGTTCTCAAGTAAGCAGCAATTTTTTTCCCTCTGTCATTGCGTGGAGAAAGCACTGCGACTGTTTGCTGAGGATGATCAGCTAACCAGTTAATAACTGAATCCGAAATTACCTGAATTTCCTTATCCGGAGTAAGTTCCTTGATATAAAGGTGAACCTGGTCAGGACAGTTTTTAGGATTTGGCTGAAAATCGCCTGGAGGTGTAGGAATAATTTTATTAGGATAAAGAGCATCTCTGACCTGAAATTGAGGATGTTCATTGTTTGTCCATTCAACGAGGTAGTTGGCAAGATTGATGATCGTTTCAGTGCTTCGACCCGAGTTGGGTAATATGTGGTTTTGGTCAGAAGTTTCAATAAATTCCTGCAGCAATTTTGGATCTGCGGTAGTAAAAGACTCATAGATTGCCTGATTCGGATCACCGACACGCACCCAATTTTGATTTTCTTCGGGACCTGCGAGCAGGGATAATATACTTTGCTGCATTAAACTGCTGTCTTGTGCTTCATCCTCAAGTATAAATGGCCAATTATCTTGGAGTCGATTAAGCAATGATAAATCTAATTTTAATATTTTATATGCATGATTAATGAGATCATCAAAATCAACAGCACCTCTATATTCGAGATTTCGCTGATATACCTTATAGATATCTGCTCCCATTAATGCTAAAGGCAAATCATTTTTAGTAGATTTAATTTGAGCAAAAATAGAATCAGGGGATTGTTGATAATTCTTGGCTGTCCGGATGTATTGATGTGCTATTTGCAATAATAAATCAGGGATTTGTTTTTGATATAGTGATGTTTTTTTCTTTTCGTTAAGATCATGAATTAGATACGAATCAAATTCCCCGGGATATTTTCTCAGCCAATTATTAACAGCGTCAACTCTGATTCGGTCTGCTTCTCTTTCGTCAATGATCTGGAATTTGGAATCAAGACCAACCAAATCAGGCCGCTCTTTGACGATGTCATGGGCAAGACCGTGAAGGGTTCTAACGCGGTATCCAAGGGAAGGCAGAAGCCCCGCTTCCTTTAAAAAAGAGCTAATTCTCTGAGAAAAATTATCTACAGCTGAATTGACCAGAGTAACCACAAGGACTTCTTGATCGGCGGACATTAACCCGCTCTTGATTAATTCAGCTGCCAGTAAAGACAAGGTCCAGGTTTTTCCACTACCGGGAACAGCTGAAACTCCCATGGTTCCGCCGCGATAAGCGAGGATCTTTTTTTGAGCTGGACGAGGAGAATAATAGTTGGTCATCTTTTTATTCAGAAACTCGAATATTACTTAAAATTCTATTAAGGGATTGGATCAATAGCCCCTTTTGTTCAAATCCGCGCTCATCGGTATTAGTTAAACAGAAGTAAATGCCTTTTCTGCATCGGCGAATGAGGCCAGAAGATAAACGATTAAGATTTTCGTGATTAAGAGCAATTTCCTCAGTGTCTCTCCAGAGCTGTCCGATTTCCCAATCCCTATTCAAGATGTGAGGATTGGTTAAGGGCTGGAAAATCCTTTCGTACCATCCCCGGGATCCGATGTCTAGCCAAAATTGGTAATCCGCAGGTGTGTTGCTGAGCAAAAAAGTATATGCAGGAGTTAGATAAACTGCATCTTTGGGTCTATGAGTCCAGGATTTGGGATACTGATTTGCAAGTATGCCGGTTTTTACCATCCGGTAGTATTCAGCTCCCAATTGAAGGTTAGTGAAACCGAGGACATTTCCTGCAGATAGCCGGAACTTTCGAATTGAATCAATGATATGTTCAGAAATTTGACCCATGTCGAAATTGTTATGAAATCCAAAACCGGGCTGAGATAATAACTCACCGAATAGTCTGATTAGGAAATGATCTAAAGATTGCGGGGGTAGGTTTTTATAATCGCGGAGCCAGTTTACAAGAGTTTGATAGCGGTTACCGGCAAAAAATGTGATGCGTTCCTGGAGACCAGCAGGGAAATTTTCAAAATCATCCAGGCAACCCTCTTTACTGGATGTTTGAATGCAATGTTTTGCTAATAAATAAGATCTTGTAAGGTCAAGATTTCCCAACGCTTGCATAAAAGCAAATGAAAGCTCATGTATGGTAGGTAGAATTTTCCAATCAGGATGTGCCAAAGCAGAGAGAGTTAGCAAGCAGCGGGTAACTGGTTCATCCCTTAATGCTCGGGATGGTCGGTGAGAAGTTGAATCTATATGATGATTCCCCAGCTCGGACGATAATAAGAATCTCAATGAATCACTCAAGAATGGCGCCAGAACAACTATTTCATCAGGAGATGTTCCGCTTTCTACAAGTTCCTTAATTTTACCTGCTACCCAGGTAATCATCTGGGGATAGTAGGGATAGAAGTTTACAGAAACTGCATCCAGGAAATCTGGTTCAAAATTTTCAGTTGATAGTGTTTTTCCTTCCAGAGAAGCAGTTAACAAGGAATTGAAATGGACCAGTGCTGGAGACATTACATAAGATTGAGAAAACTCAATCTTATTATTACACAGATCTGCCAATGACTTTCCTCCAGAAGGAGACGCGCCCAGGAAACTCCTATAACCGGCAGCAAGGTCGTAGATCAATAAAGAAGTGTCAAGAGTGGGCAGTAAATCTTTGACGAAATCGTGAGATACGGGAACATCTTCTTCAACGTTGTCATAGATCAGGTGTTTGTATTGTTTTCTGAAATGATCTTTGACCTGACGGTGGTGGTAAAGATGATTAACAAATAGTTCTACCTGTAAGGAAAAATCCAATAAATTGTGTTTATAACAATACTCCCTGAAAAGCACTGCCGCATTTTGTGCATCTTGGAAAATACTCAATTGGGCTGGATCTCCAATCCAGGATGATTGTAGGCGTTCAGAAATCTCAGTATGAGGAAATCCATGAATAGCTGATTTGTTGAGATTATCCAATATTTGGCTAAAAAGCCGGTTTCGCTGGATGGTAACGGATGAAAAATAGCCCCCATCGATAATTAACGGAGTGATTAATTGAGAAATGAAGTATAAGGAAGATTCGAGGGTTAAAAAAATCGGGAGATTTTCTGGATTAGAAAAACCAGTTTCGGTTGCGATTAACGGCCAGTAGAGTTCGATAGTTCTCCGCGCAAGTCCTCCGAAAGTGGCGATAACGGGTAAGCTGTTCGCCTGAAAGGCGAGTGAGTTGATGGCATCCTGGTATTTTACAGATAGTGTTCTTTGCGGAAAAAGCAGCAATATTCTGTTGCCCGGGATACCATTTCTAACCAAGAAGTTCAAGCGTTCCACGCCCGTGGTAGATTTTCCCGCGCCGGCAGGACCAGAAAGGAACAAAGAACTGTCCAAGCTCGATTCAATTATCTCGATTTGTTTTTTGGATAACTCCATAAGTTATTTTTAATAAGAACCTGTGTATTTGGATATCTCAGATTTATATATAGTTAAATTACAAGCTGACAATTTTAACGATAAAAGCATAAATTTCTTTATTCCATGAATTTCTAAATCAAAACCCTGATTTTTATGTGTTGTTTGATCACTTTCGACTTGGTAATTGATATATAGAACTCCCAGGGTTAAATCCAATAGAAATTCAAATGCTTCTTGATTAAACCAGGTGATATTATCATGGTCATGGATATCTAAAAAAGAACGTGTTTCATGGTTTTCAAACCAAATATCTGATATGTTATTGAGAGACAGACTGATACCATATAATCGAGAAGGAAATTGAATTAGAAACCCAGCATTGTTTGTTAGTAGATTTTTGTCTGAAGACGCCAGGAGACGACTTACGTAAGGTTGAGTTGATGATAGAAGAATAATATCAAGAAGAGAAGGGTGGGGGATTATTTCAGTAAGTTCTGAGAATATTACCCAGAATAGCAGCGAATAGAGGATATGATTGGCACTATTGTCTTCAATGACGTGGTTTTTGTAGTAATTGTTAAGCGCTTCAAGTTTTAAAGAAATCAATCTGCAATATTCCGGTGTGAAATCAAAAGTTTCTGGAAAATATTGTGCAAGAGCGGCGGAAAATGTAGATATTCTTTGTGATAAATGTTCCTCTAAATCACGCGTATCAATTTCGACCCGTTCTGCATTTTGAGTAAATGAAGGCAAAGCGTCTGAAAAGAACTCTGAAAAATAACTAGAAATCAGATTGTCCAGAGCCACAAGGATAGGAGATAGCTTTATTTCAGCGATCTTTTCCTGGATATTATTGGCGCCATTACCCTGAAGAGATGAGGTAAGGAGCGAGTAATATCCATCAGGATCAGCAACTTCCTTAAAATCAAGGAAAACATGATACTGGTATGCGCCTAATTCGATATTCAAGCCATTTTCAGAAAAATCGTTCTTGGAGCGAATATATTCT
Source organism: Chloroflexota bacterium (assembly GCA_030608465.1). Taxonomy (GTDB): domain Bacteria; phylum Chloroflexota; class Anaerolineae; order Anaerolineales; family UBA11858; genus B10-G9. The sequence goes on along the minus strand of JAUWEC010000012.1, from coordinate 4,187 downwards.
AAACCAGTGATGTTATCACGGAAAAGAATAAAACTGGAGTCTGGGGTGTTTAAACCGAGACCATCAATTAATGAGATAGATTCATCATTAATTATTGTTGAGTGAGATATTGATCCTTGAGTTGTAGCCCACTTATTGTGATAGAGGATCAATGCCGATTCTCCCCGCGCTTGGTTGGAGTAAACAAAAACATCCTGATTTATTGGGCCGTTTTCTATTACAAAATCATATAAAACAAAATTTGCTGCTTCTGCAAATATATACCTTTTATGAAGCAAAGGAAAAACTTCATGACGATGACGGTCAATGAGATATTGATTAGGTTCCTCAATGTAGTATGCTCGTTGATATTCCATGCCATATTTTTCTGATAAGCCTTCAATTTGTCCGTGACCAAACAAAGGTAAGCCGGGAAGAGTAGCCATCATGATACACACGCCAAAATATTTTCCATTTGATCCAAATTGAGAAATTGCAGTCTCTTCATCTGGATTGTTCATGAAATTTACATAACGCTTGAGAATTTCCGGATCAAATTCTAACGTATTTTTCAAGAGGTCCCTGTAGTTGGAATTGTCTTCATTACGGAGCATGTGCATAAACGCGCTGTTGTAAACTCGGTGCATGCCCAGAGTCCTGACAAAATAACCTTCCATCATCCAAAAAGCTTCGGCCAGCAAAAGTGTATCCGGGGATTCATCTGCAACTCGATCCACTACCTCTCGCCAGAATTCAACCGTCATTAATTGGTCGAATTGAGAATTGGTCAACCCGAAATCTGCTCTTGTTGGGATGGCGCCGCCAGTTCCTGGCTCAGGAAACCATAACCTTTGAAAATGGTTTTTCGCCAGAGTCATTGCAGCATCAAATCGAATGATAGGAAATTTCCGCGCGACATGCAGGATTGTCTGAATAACAGATTCTCTGACTTCTTCTTGAAGGAAATCCAGTTGTGCTGTGTCATTCCAGGGCAACGCAGTTCCATCATTGCCGTGATATATATATTTTGAGATACCGGTATGATTATCGACTCGCTTGAATACAACGGAGGCATCAGTTTTATCATAATAATGATCTTCCAGGAAGATACCAACTCGAGTATCGTCAGATAAATCAGGACCGTTAAAAGAATAAGAAGGAAAGGGAGGCTGATCTAAACTCAAAAAACGATCTGGATGCTCAATTACCCATTTTGATAAGATACCCATATGATTTGGAACCATATCGGCAGCGAGGCGGATATTAAAGGTTTGAGCACGGGAGGATAGATTTTCATAAGCAGGTTCACCTCCCAGTGCGTCGGCAATCGTATAATCAAAAAGAGAATATGCCGAAGGCACAGCGTCAGGGTTGCCACACAGTTGTTTGATCCTTTGAGAGGCAGGACTACGCTGCCAAATGCCAATTAACCACAAACCATTAATGCCCCATTCAGATAAAATTTCCAGTTCCTGATCGGGAATCTGGTCAAGACGGTGGATTGATCTGTGATACTTTTTAGAGAGTTGGTCCATCCATACATAAGCGTTTTTAGCAATCAGTATCACTTTGGGCATCCAGTCAAGATCTTGACTGAAACAGACAATATCCGCTTCGGTTATGAAGGAGGAGAGAGAAAATCTCAAAGGGTTTTCGGATTCCCCAGGGCCTGTCAAGGAAGGTTTAAGCTCTTCATTAATGTGATCAAGGGCGCGGAGTAGATCAGTCAGGAAACTCTCTCCAAGAAGCGAAATCCAATTTTTCCGGATGTAATTGAGCTGACCCGAAATGGAATATGGATGCGCATTTGCCGGGGCTCTCAGGAAGCCTAAGAGGGATGTACCGGCGGAATATAGATCCGGATGTTCGGAGAAATTAGCTTCAACTAGGGACAAAAACGGATTGTAAAGAGGGGACGCCCGCAATTCTGGGGATGTAAACAACCTGTTACCTGAACGGATTGCAGGGTTGGCTTCCGCCAGAAGGATTAGTAATATTGATTTGTATAATGAATGACGCTTAGACTTGTTTCCTGCGGGTGAAAATAAGTAGTTAGTAATAGCGGCCTGATTTTTATAAACGCTGGAGGTAGGAAAAGAATTTAGGAAGGCAGTGATTATTACATTAGAATCATCTGAACTGAGCTGAGTTACAAGCAAAGCATCCAAATCGTCAAAAACAAAGGGAGAAAATTCATTCAGGTAGAGGTCTATCAAGCCAAGGTTAATTTGGCCGATTAATCCTATAGCTGAAATTTCACCAGCAGCAAAAGGGGAGGGCGGATTATGCAATTTGGTTGTAAGAATACGGGCATTAGCGATAGGAGAATAATCAAAATCAGGAGACAATTTCAGGCGGGAGAGAATATGCAGGGTTAGGGGATATGAGATATGTTCCTGAGAGAGGGGCTGGGTAGACATGAGCTAAGGAAGAGTAATCCGGTATAGCTAGTTGCCGGCTGAATTTGACAACAAATTAGTTATATATAAGTTATATTGCGCATAGGCAAAATCACACTTTCTTTTCATAATTCTAAATTCTTTAATGCAAATAACTTCATCTCCGAACAATCTTTTATTTTTTTCATCTTTATATCATCAAACATATTTGACTGAACAACCTTAACAAAATTTCCCTTTATTAATTCAAGCAAAGCAAGGAACGAAATCACTACATCAATACGTGAAAATTCCTTTCCCAACAAATCACGAAAGGTCAATTCATCAGTGTCTTTAAATCTTTCTGAAATCTGGTTGATTTTGTCTCTTATCGTAATTTTCGGTCTCTCTACTATGACACTGATCGATTTCTTGTCAATTTCCTTCTGAAAAATACGATTTGCCAACTCAGAAAGATCATAGATGCCAAAGCCTCCTAGATCCAATTGATCTATAACATGCAATTTGGGGGAGGAGAGTCGAATAAATGTCTGATAACCATGGTCTTTCCGATCTGCCAGAAGAACGGCGATTTCTTTATAGCGTTTATACGCAATTAGCTGACGGGCTAATTCGTTTCCGATATCAACTTCTTCCTCTCTGCCTGAAGTCTGTTTGGGAAGAAGTGCTTCAGATTTAATTTGAATGAGTTTAGCGGCGATAACCAAAAACGCTGAGATTTCATCTGGTGGCATATCCTGTAATTTCTCTAAATGTTTCAGATACTGATCTGTTACTTGAGCAATTGAGAGAGTAGTGATATCTAACTCCGCACTTTCAATTAATTGAAGCAACAAATCAAGGGGACCTTGATAAACAGATGTGTCAATCTTGTAGGTATTTACCTGATCAGTAGAAAAATTCAAATCCATAACGAACATTATACTCGACATCCCAAAATGAAGGTTTATTTACGAGACAATTGACAGTTTGGGACGACCAGTTGATTAGAAAAATGTTAATTATGCAAATAAGCCATGGTATAACTGCTTCTTTGTGATAAAAATAGATATAGTAATGAAATAAATATTTTAGATCTTTAATTGGTATTTGAGAATAACAGGAGCAAATATGTTTGACGAACCGATAAATGTGACCGATGAAGCTTTTGAGAAGACTGTTGTAGATTCAGACCTGCCTGTAATTGTCGATTTTTGGGCTCCCTGGTGCGGTCCTTGTAAAATGGTTGCACCGACCCTGGAAAAGATAGCTAAAGAATATACAGGAAAAGTAATCGTTGCCAAAGTTAACACCGACAATCATTCAGCGTGGGCAAATAAATTTGGTGTCCAGGGAATTCCCACCATGTTGTTTATGGCAGATGGAAAAGTCGTTCATCAGCAAGTGGGGGCCTTACCCGAACCCATGCTGCGGACAATTTTGGATCAATTTCTAGAAGTAATTAATGAAACGGAATAATCAGGATAACTCATTTAATAAACTCCCTTTCGGGAGTTTTTTAATTTAAGCAGGGTCTTCTACTCCATCAATTGGCAAAACGATCTCAAAAGTATTGCCATCATCCCGGACATTTAGGCTAATATTTCCCCCTAAAAATTGGGCAGTCCGTCTGGCGACGGCTAAACCTAACCCCATGCCTTCGTAACGCCGGGTCAAATAATTCTCCAGTTGTCTGAAATCCTCAAAAATAACTTCTCTTTTAGTTTCCGGAATCGGTATTGTCCAATCATGGACGGTAATTGACAACTGATCATCCTGGATTTTTCCCACGACAACCACCTTTCCATCATCCATCGAGAATTTTGCGGC
>JAUWEC010000193.1 GCA_030608465.1 Chloroflexota bacterium | reverse complement strand
TAATCCAGCAGTACCGCTGGTATTAACAGGGGTAATTCTTTTGGCTTTGAGCCGGTCTTTTTTCAATTTTTCCTACAACTCAGCCCTCTTGACACTTTTTGTACTTGGGACAGCAGCCTATTATATTCTCCAGCATGAACGTAACATTGGGAATCCAGCGACAGATTTTGGTGCTACCCTCAGCATTTTTCTTTACATCGGATTTTTGGGATCTTATCTGATTTCTCTCAGGATGCTACCAGACGGGAAGTGGTGGACTTTCCTTGTCCTGCCAATAGTCTGGTTTGCTGACAGTGGAGCATATTTAATCGGAACCCATTTCGGGAAACATAAACTTGCTGCCAGAACCAGCCCCAATAAAACCTGGGAGGGATATTTTGGCGGAATCCTGATTGGAGTTTTAAGCGGGATTGGCTTAACTTTTCTTTATCAACAGGTTTTTAATGCCGGGATAGATATTACTCTCTTGGAAGCAGCATTTTTAGCGTTAATCATCAGCGCTGCCATACCTCTGGGGGATTTAACCGAGAGCATGATAAAAAGACAGGCTTCCAGCAAAGATTCTGGCAACCTTCTTCCCGGGCATGGGGGTGTGTTCGACAAGCTTGACTCCCAGTTTTGGGCAGCGCCAATCGGTTATTACTTAATTCTTCACATATTCCTTCAGTGAGGTAACTATGATTTCCCAAAAACCAACTAGAAACCTAGCCTTAGAACTTGTCCGGGTAACTGAAGCTGCCGCATTATCGGCAGGACGATTAATGGGCCGCGGAGATAAGGAAATTGCTGATAAAGCCGCAGTGGATGCCATGCGCCTGGTGCTTAATTCCATTGATATGGATGCCTTAATTGTGATCGGAGAAGGTGAAAAAGATGAGGCACCCATGTTATTTAATGGGGAAAAAGTTGGAACAGGAAAACCTCCTCTTGTAGATCTCGCAGTGGATCCCATCGACGGTACCAGACCGCTTGCAAATGGATTTCTGAATTCAATCGCTACGGTGGCAAGTGCTCCCCGGGGGACCATGTTTGACCCAGGTCCTTTTGTTTATATGAATAAAATCGCTGTTGGTCCCAAGGCGAAAGGACTTATTAATATAGAGGCACCCTTGCGTGAAAATTTGGAAAAGATTGCCCTTTCGGAGAACAAATCCCTCAATGACCTTACTGTGATAATGCTACAACGACCTAGGCATGATGAGCTAATCCGGGAAGTTCGGGAAATTGGCGCCCGGATTAGGTTAATCCCGGATGGAGATGTCGCCGGTGCCCTCATGACCTGCCTGCCGGAATCAGGCATTGACGTCCTGCTCGGTATCGGGGGAACACCGGAAGGCATTCTGGCAGCCTGCGCTATCAGAGCTATGGGAGGAGAACTGCAGGGAAAACTTTTTATAAGGAACGATGAAGAAAAAAGACTGGGTCTTAAAATGGGTTATTCCCTCGACAAAGTTATCACGATGGATGACATGGTATCCTCAAATGATGTGTTCTTTGCTGCAACCGGGATAACCGATGGAGAATTACTCGGCGGTGTGAGGTATACCGGTCAGGGTGCTGAAACCGAGAGCCTGGTCATCCGGGGGAGAACCGGCACTGTCAGATGGATCAACGCAAAACACAACTTTGACAAACTGAATATAATCAGTGAGATAGAATACTGATCTGGGCATGATGTCTACTTAATCTATTTCTTAGGATTGATTTCGTCTGCGTCTCTGATTTCCTGGACAAGAATCAGGATATCAGTCATCGAGAACGGCTTTTTAAGCAGCCTGGTATACGGATCCTGACTAATTGCCCCGTCTATGATTTTTGAGGGATGCCCAGTGATAAATATAAACTTTTTCTCTGGATAAATTTCCCGGGTTTTCTGATACAGTTCCACTCCCCCCATCTTTGGCATTACTACATCCGATACCACCAGGGAAATTCTCTCCCCAATCTGCTTGACTATATCAAACCCTTGTTCCCCGTTTGCTGCCTGGAGTACCTGGAATTCATGATCCTCAAAAAGATTCCACAAGGCTTCTTTCAGGCTTTCATCATCCTCAACAACCAGGAGTAATTCTCCTCTACCATCTAAATTCACTTCCGGCAGCGCTTCTGGATTACCTTCAACCTCACCCGGAAATAATGGTAAGTAGATTTTGAAAGTTGTTCCACTTCCTGGGGCACTCTCCAGGTCAATAAACCCTTGGTGCTGTTTTACAATCCCATATACCTGCACCAATCCCAAACCTGTTCCGCCTTGGGCAGACTTGGTGGTGAAAAAGGGTTCAAATATTCTGGCTTGATCTTGAAGGGATATCCCGATTCCATTATCCTTAACCTGCATCAAAACCCAGCTTCCCGGATCCATCCCGGGGTATTTCGCACTATCGATATCGGAAATATCAACAGGTTCAATCAGTATTTCCACCAGTCCACCATCGGACATTGCATCCCGGCTGTTTAGGGCTAAGTTCATGACCATCTGCTGCAGCCGGGCAGGATCGCCCAGGATTGGTAAAATCCCTGAGGATGCACTGACTTCCAGTCGGATCTGGATATCTTCAGGAATGACCTGAGTCAACAGCTCGCAGATTTCCTCCATAAATGGAATTAAATCAAAAGGTTTATGTTCCACCGGCTGATTCCGGCTGAAATCAAGGATCCGGCCAATCAGATCTGTCGCCCGTTTTGATTGTTCCCGGATGGCGTTCATTCTTGATCTATTCCGCTCGGAGAGTTGAGAATCCCGAACAATCACATCCGAATAGACAAGGATGGCAGATAAAATATTATTAAAATCATGGGTTATTCCGGCGGCAAACCGACCCAAAGTTGCCAACCTTTCCTGGATTCGGATCCGACTCTTTATCCCTCGTTCCTCTGTGACATCGGAAATCATTAATATCCAGTACTGCCCCTCAATCGTTTGAGCACTCCGTAATTGAACCTCAAAGATCTCTTGAGCATTTTCATCTTTTCTAAGGTCAACAGGAAGAGGGTCTTTGGAACGCTCAACTAATTCATTAATCGTTGTTTCCCCCAGCCGGGTAATCGAAATCTGATCAAAGTCGGGTTGAAGAATATTTACAAAATCTAATCCCTGTTGATTTCCCGACAAAATATTAAATTGATTATTCAATAAAAGTACACCCACAGGTATATGTTCAAATAATTTATCCTGCAGTTCCTGTTTTGCCTTTAATGAATTTAACAAAAAGGCTACTTCAACAAATCGCTGGGCGTTATGTATTGCCAAACCGACCTGATGAGCTATTGCCGCCAGTAAATCCTTCTGCTCGCGGGAATAATAATCTCGCTTTGGATGCATAAGGGAAATCATGCCGTCCAATTCTTGGCCAATCAGCACCGGAATTGTAAGTATGGATGATAATTGATCCTCTGAACTGCCATTTTGCTCCCAGATGGGATCCTTTCCGGTATCAGATATCAGGATGCTTTTTTTATGCTCCAACACCCACTTTAAATTATTCCTAACCTCCCCCCTGGAGAGATTTTGATTAATCTCCTCTATTTCACTTGAATCGCGTCCAATTGATCTGATCAGTTTGAGTATATTATTTTCAGTCTGGTATCGGAAATAATCCGCTTTTTTACTTTCCGTGATTGAGATTGCTGAGGATAAAGCTTGATCAATGATCGTGTAGATATCTAACGTGGAGCCCAGAGATTTGTTAAGATCGTATAATATTTGCAGGCTGGCAGCTGAGATGCTTTTTTTCTCTTCAGTGCTGGCTGCCCCACCTAAATTAGTTTTCTTGAAATCTTTTTGGGATGTTCCCCTCTCCGATTGAGTTTCCTCACTTGAAATGATAGATCGTCTCCTGAAGATAAACATGATCAAGAGACCGGTCAGCCCTCCAAATAAAAAGATTAATCCTTTTTCAATCACAAGATTTTCCTGTACCTACAGATTATTTCCCAACCTAAAGAGGATATTAAGTCTTTCCCTAAATTGGTTCAGAACATCATTCATGGCAGAGCCTCCTATAACTGTTTCACCACATAAAGATCCCCTCGTGTATACCCACGGTCAAGATAATAACGGCGGGTACCTACTGCAGAAATGACTGCGATTTTCTGGTAACCCTTTTCGGCAGCAATTTTTTCTCCTTCTATCAGCAGTGCTGTTCCTAAACCTGCATGCTGGGCAGCTCCTTCCCTTTCCTGCCCAACAGGGATAGATTCCCCGTATATATGAACTTCCCTGATAATCGCCGCTTGTTCAAGGTCCTTTATCCTGGTATCAACGGCATCTGGGCCGGGCAGGGAAAGCCTCAAAAAGCCTGCCAGATGATCATCCGGTGTATTGTAGGAGAGGAAATGTTCTTCACATCCATTGCTGATATAAATCTGGTCTTTTAATTCCAAAGTGGTGATGTCTATTTCCTGTCCACGGACTTCCCGGCAGCGGATGCATTGACAGATCTCACCCCGGTGGCTTAACTCAAGCTGGATATCCTGGCGCAAACTGGTGCGTTTGTTTCCTTCCACAACATTCTGGGAAGGAATATCTCGCACCACCCGGTTTACACGGCAATAGCGGGGGATAGTAGGTTTAATATCAGTTATGAGCTGAATTAATTCTTCCGTTGAATAGGGTGAATATTCCCCCGCCTTCCAGATATCGTACAGTTGAGTGTCTTTTAGCAGCTGAGTGGGATAAATCTTTATTTCATCCGGGGCAAAATCTTGCCACAAACGGGCAAAATCTCTCCGGTCAGAGTCCATTGTCGCACCCAGTAAATTGGGCATCCAATGCAAAACGATTTTGAAACCGGCTGCCCGCAGTAAGGCTACACCACTCATTGCTTCTTCAACGGTATGTCCCCTTTGATTCAATTCCAGGATGTGATTGTCAAGGCTCTGGATACCCAGCTGGACTTTTGTGACACCTAATTGCCTCATCCGGGAAAGTTCCGCCAGTGTGATTAAATCCGGCCGGGTTTCCAATACCAATCCAACATTCTTATGCTGCGTTTGTTCATTAATATCCTGTGCCTGTTCAAGAGTCTCAGACTCAACTCCATTCATAGCATCAAAGCAGCGTTTGATAAACCAGGTCTGGTAATCATCCTGATAGGCAGTCCAGGAACCACC